>NZ_JBFODM010000076.1:0-75000 GCF_040908325.1 Aeromonas sp. R4-1 | reverse complement strand
CAGGCCCTGTCGCTTGCCGACGCCGCGAACACGGTTACTTTCAACACAGCCTCCGGCACGCTGACGGTCAAGGCCGATGGCAGCTGGACGTTCGATCCGAAGCCGGTTGATAACGACACGGATCCGGCCGACGTGGTGAACTTCTCGATCTCCGGCACCGATGCCGATGGCGACCCGTTCAGCGACACGCAAACCATCAACGTGCTTGACGGCACAGGACCGGGCAATGGCACTGGTGTCACCCTGGACCTGGATGAAGATGATCTGCTCGCCGGTTCTGGCACGCCCAAGGGGCCACTGACCGACAGCGCCACGGTGACCTTTGTTGCTGGCTCTGATCCATTCGCGGGTTTTGCCTTCCAGGGCACCAGCGGCATCACGGTCAACGTCAATGGCACCACTGGTGACGATCTGTTCTGGACACTCGACTCGGGGGTGCTGAACGCGCATCTGGGCAGCAGCAGCGGCACCATTGTGCTGACGGTTTCCCTGGTCAGCGCCAACCCGGCTGCCGGCACGGTTGGGGTTAGCGCCGAGTTGAAGGGTGCCTTGCCGCACGCCACAGCCAACGGTGAAAACACCATCACCATCACCGGCATCACCGTCGTTGCTTCCGATGTCGATGGTGATTCGGCTACCGCAGCCGTGACGGTCAATGTTGTTGACGACGTGCCAAGCATTGGCATTGTCCAACCTGCTTTGAATGTCACGAATGTGGCGGGAACGGTGTTCACTGGTACTTTCGATCTTACATCGGGTGCTGATCAGCCAGTTACTGCAAGCCTGCTCGGAAATACGGCTCCCGCTGGGTTGAGTTCTGGTGGGCAACTGGTTAGCTATTATGTTGACCCTAACAATCCGGGGGTATTGGTGGCCTATACCGGTATCGACCCAACTGCCAGCGGTGCCAAGGTATTCGCGCTGACCATTATTCCGGGCTCGGACCAATATAAGGTCGAGGTATTCAAGCCCCTCGACGGCATCACCTCTACTGTTGCGATCGATGGCTCGAGTTCCTTCGGATCCGGCCCGCAGCCGTGGCAGGTCCTGTCCAACAGTACCGTTGGTCAACTATCGGTGCTGACCGGATGGAAGACCACAGGCGCCTTCAATCTTGGCACATGGAAGGCAGGTGGGGCGGCAGCCGTTACCTTTGACAACGTCAATGGCTCGACGTCAGGTTGGGGTGTCGACAACCAGAATTTCACCGCCGGCGAACTCATGCGGTTTGATTTTGCAGATGTCGACGATTTCGATGGTGCAGGACCCTATGTTCCGCCCACTTTCTCCGGACCGAACGTGGTCGAGGCAACGTTCAGCTTCCTCGGTTACGATGCTGACACGATCCACTATGTCGTCCATTACACCGATAACTCTACCTCCAGCGGACAATTCTTGGTAGCCCAGAACGCCACCGTCACGCAAACGATTCCTGTGGGGGGCAATACTAAGATCATCGATTTTATCGAACTGTACACTGCGGATGGTAGCGGCAATGGTAAGGTCGACCTAGTCAACCTTGGTGTGACCAATGTGGGTGATCCACAGGATCTTGGATTCAATGTGACGGTCACCGATGCGGATGGCGATCAGGATCAGGCTTCGCTGACCCTTGACCTCCGCAACCCGGACCCGGTGCTCGTGGTCGGTACCAATGTCAGCGATGCCGGTGTGAGCACTACTGATCACTTCATTGCGAACCCGAACCTTGCTGATGTAGATGGCAATATCGCAGGGAGTGCTGGAGCTGATGTTTTGGTCGGTGACCTCGGGGGAGTTGCATCGGGTTCGTACAACCTGACATTCATTATTGATACCTCTGGCAGTATCAACAACACCGAGCCGGGGCAGATGAAGACTGCGTTGAAAACGCTTTTGGACAAATTTGTCGGCGTGACCGATTTGCAGATCGAGATCGGCACGTTTGCAACAAACAGTCAGATAGTGGGGAGTTATTCCACAGTGTCTGATGCCAAGGCGGCAATCGATGCCCTTTCCAGGACGCCGGGCGGATCTAATACCAATTATCAAGCGGCGTTGACCATGGCGAACACGCTAGTCGCTAACGACACGGCGGCCGATAACAAGATCGTCCTTTTTGTGACCGATGGCGATCCGACGACCGGTAACTGGATCTCAACCACGGAGATTCTGGCGGGGATGAATGGACTATCGCATCTTTCGGACTCCGCCACCGCAGTCAACAACATCCAGATCAACGCTATCGGCATCGGCCTTGGTGATACGAGCGGGTTCGATACGTCCGCAACCAGGTTGAATGCGATTGACAATACGACAGACGGTTACGTCCCGATCGCCAACTTCAGCGATCTGACGAATGGCTTGGGCTCGATCTTCGTTCCGGTGGCTGTCGGCAACGATGCCCTCGTTGGTGGCAACGGTAGCGACATCCTGTTTGGCGACAGTATCCATGCCGATGGCAGCGATGGCGGCTGGGCCAAGTTGGTCGCGGACAATCCCGGTCTGTCAAATGCCCAACTGCGCACCTTGGTTGCCAACAATCACTCCTTGTTTGGGCAAGACGGTTCACAGGGAGGCAACGACAGCCTTGATGGCGGCGCAGGCAATGACATTCTGTACGGTCAGAAAGGTAACGATATCCTGACCGGGGGGACTGGTGATGATTTACTGATCGGTGGCTCGGGCCGCGACACCTTTAAGTGGCAGGTGGGTGATGCGGATGGCGGTATCGACCGTATTACCGATTTCGCCAAAGGAAGCGGTGGCGATATTCTCGATATATCCGCAGTGCTGGATGTGTCTACGGGGGCCCATGCTGACACATTGGCGACTTACTTAAACTTTACGTTTGACAGTGCCAATAATCGAACAGTATTGACCATAGACAGCAATGGTACGACGGGTGGCAGTCAGGTTAATCAGACGGTTTACTTTGATGGCGTTGATCTGACAGGAGGAAGCACAGATCAACAGGCCATAATTAATAGTTTGCTGGCTAACTTGAAGGTTGATGATTAACCTGTTTGGGCCGGGCTTGCCTGGCCCCTGTTTTTTCCCCAAGGGGATGGATAAGATAGCGGCAGTAGAGGAGAGGGGTAATCATGCAGTCATTCAACTGGGTCGACATTGATGGCATCCGTTATAGCTGGGATGGGCAGGGAAACATTACCTGCGCAGGCCAGTTTGGCTATCAGGCCTCGATCGCGGGGGATCGGCTGGATGGGATGGAGATTGAGAATGAGGCCGGTGATGTAGCGGGCTCGCTCTATGTTGATTTCGCTACGGCCTCTATCACTTATGTGCCGGTCATGGATACCGAGTCTGCCCATAACATGATTCTGGTTGGCCATCATCAGGGTCAGCAGGAGTATCCGCTGGCCAGTTTTCACTCTCCATTGTTGCAAGATTTGCTAGGGCCGTCTGATACCATCCCTTGGTCTGCGATGGAGGAGGATAGTGGTGGCACCAATATCGGACAGGCGGTGCAAGGACACGTTCTGTCGTGGGACTCGTTCCATTTCGATGATGAGGTGTTGGTCTGTGGCACGGCTCCTGCTCTGGATATGGCAAACCAGAGCCAGGATCCCGGCAGCATGGTCACCATTAGTCTCGATCTGACCAATCAGATACTGGATCAGATCCCCCCCTTGCACGATATATAAATCCCGTAACTGCACGGGCATAATGGCCTCAATCTTTCCGATGGAGGTTTTTTTCTATGTGGCGTCCCCTTCTTACTCTTTCCGCTCTAGTTGTCAGTGCTCCGCTGCTGGCGATTGAAGTGCCGCAAGCGCCCCATCTGGTGGTGAGTGGTTATGCCGAGCAGAAGACCGAACCCGATATGCTCACCCTCAATGTGGCGGTGAGTGCACTGGATAAGCAGGGCCTCAAGGCCAAGCAGCAGGTCGATACCAAGGTCGCAGCCTTTTTCAGCCAACTGGAAGGGTTGGGGATCAAGCGCAGCGATGTTGAGGCTGGTAACCTGATGGTCTCTCCGGAATATCAGTATGGCGAGAACAAGAAGCCGGTATTGTTGGGATACCGTGCTCAGCGACAATTGGCGGTGAAGCTCTATCAGCTCGACAAGTTGAGCCCCCTGATGGATACCGCACTCAAAGCCGGGCTGGAGTCCGTATCCCAGATTGAGTACGGGTTGAAATCGCCGCAGGTCATCAAGGAGCAGGCCCGTCTGAATGCCGTTGAGGATGCCAAAACCAAGGCTGAATCTCTGGCCAAGGCGTTCGGGATGAAGCTTGGCAAGGTCTACAGTGTGGAGTACCGCAATGCTTCGCCCATTACCGCCTACAGCCGCAACCTGAAGATGGTGCAGGCCATGGCGATGGCTGCACCTGCGGCGGATATGGCGGACAACAGCTATCAACAACAGCAGATCACGGTAAGTGATAATATCGAGGCTGTTTTCTTGCTGGAGTGATGCCCGTCGTTTAAGTCCAGTCATGAACAACCCCGCCATTTGCTGCGGGGTTTTTATTGCGCATCGATGCAGATATAAAAAAGCCGACGCTCGTGTTTACTTAATCGAGCATCGGCTTTTTGTTGCGCAGGGTTTATCAGGCGGTCACAGCATCAGCCTGGGTCGCTTCAGGTGCCGGGTTGCGGATGAGGTAATCAAACGCACCCAGTGCGGCGGTGGCGCCGGCACCCATGGAGATGATGATCTGCTTGAACGGTACCGTGGTGGCATCCCCTGCGGCGTAGACGCCGGGCAGGGAGGTCGCCCCTTTGGTATCGATCTCGATCTCGCCAAAACGGGTCAGGGCTATCTCGCTCCCTTTCAGGAATTCGGTGTTCGGTACCAGACCGATCTGGACGAAGATGCCCGCTACCGCCAGGTGCTTGATCTCACCTGTGGTGCGATCTTCGTAATCCATGCCGACCACCTTGCTGCCATCACCGATCACTTCGGTGGTGCGCGCGCTCATGATGATGTCGATATTGCCCATGGAGCGAGCCTTCTTCTGCAGCACTTCATCGGCACGCAGGGTGTCGGCGAACTCCACCACAGTCACATGCTCAACGATGCCAGCCAGATCGATGGCCGCCTCGATGCCGGAGTTGCCGCCACCGATCACCGCTACTCGCTTGCCCTTGAAGAAGGGGCCATCGCAGTGCGGGCAGTAGGCCACGCCCTTGGTGCGGTACTCGAGCTCACCCGGCACGTTCAGGTCGCGCCAGCGGGCACCGGTCGCCAGGATCACGGCACGGCTCTTCAAGGTGGCACCGGAGGCGAGATCCACGTTCACATATCCATCTTTGCTGATGGCGGCGGCACGCTGCTCAGTGATCACTTCCACGCCGTACTGTTTGACGTGCTGCTCCAGGCTGGCGGCCAGTTTGGGGCCTTCGGTATAGGGCACGGAGATAAAGTTCTCGATGCCGACGGTGTCCATCACCTGACCACCAAAACGCTCGGCCACTATGGCGGTGCGAATGCCTTTACGGGCGGCATAGATGGCTGCTGCGGCGCCAGCCGGGCCACCTCCGACAACCAGCACGTCGTAGGGATCTTTCTCATTCAGCTCGGCGGCTTTGCGCTCTGCAGCACCTGTGTCGAGTTTGGCGACGATCTCTTCCAGCGAGATGCGGCCCTGGCTGAACGGTTGGCCGTTCAGGTAAACATTCGGTACTGCCATGATTTGACGCTCGGCGACCTCTTCCTGGAACAGGGCGCCATCGATCATGGTGTGAGTGATGCCGGGGTTCAGGGTCGCCATCAGGTTGAGGGCCTGTACTACGTCCGGGCAGTTGTGGCAAGAGAGGGAGATATAGGTCTCGAAGTGGAACTCGCCCTTGAGATTGCGGATCTGCTCCTGCACGGCCGCATCGGCCTTGGAGGGGTGACCACCGCTTTGCAGCAGGGCGAGCACCAGCGAGGTGAATTCATGACCCATGGGGATGCCGGCAAAGTGAACGCGCGGGGCTTGGCCCTGCGGCGCGACGCTCATGGAAGGCTTGCGGGCATTGGTGCCATCGGTCAGGGAAATCTTGGGGGACATCCCGGCGATCTCGCTGGCCAGTGCCAGCAGTTCGGCGGATTTGTCGCTGTCATTGCCGGACACGCTGATCTCGATGGGATTGACGATGTACTGCAAGTAACCGTTGAGTTGTTGTTTGAGGTTGGTATCCAACATGGTCGAATTCCTTCTTGTAATGGCGAGTTGGCATTAAATGTGAGTCGGTCTGCTTTCAGGCCTATTTGGCAATGCCGGAAAGCAGACCGGCCCTTATGCGGGCCGGTCTTGGAAGCGGGAGGCTTAGATCTTGCCTACCAAGTCCAGGGACGGGGCCAGAGTGGCTTCGCCTTCTTTCCATTTAGCCGGGCACACTTCACCCGGGTGGGAGGCAACGTACTGGGCGGCTTTGACTTTGCGCAGCAGTTCCAGTGCGTCACGGCCGATGCCGCCAGCGTTGATCTCGACGATCTGGATGATGCCCTGCGGGTCAATCACGAAGGTACCGCGGTCAGCCAGACCAGCTTCTTCGATCATCACGCCGAAGTTGCGGGTGATGGTACCAGTCGGGTCACCAATCATCGGGTACTGGATCTTCTGAATGGTGTCAGAAGTGTCGTGCCATGCTTTGTGAGTGAAGTGGGTATCGGTAGAGACAGAGTAGATCTCGACGCCCAGCTTCTGGAATTCAGCGTAGTTGTCAGCCAGGTCGCCCAGCTCGGTCGGGCAAACGAAGGTGAAGTCAGCCGGGTAGAAGAAGACCACGGACCACTTGCCTTTCAGGTCAGCGTCAGACACCTGAACGAATTTGCCATTGTGGTAGGCGGTAGCATTGAACGGCTTGATTTCAGTGTTGATGTAGGTAGACATGTAATTGCTCCTTGGTGATGTACATATGCCGGTCTGGTGTTGAAGAGTCTTGCCAGACGAGGCGCTTAACTTTCGATGGATTCATCATAGGGGCTTCCGTTAATCGATAAAAGCCGCAATTTTGAATCGCTTAAATCTATTTATTAGATAGCTCACTATGGCTGTACCTAACATGAATATCTCTGGCCTACTGAGATAACTCCTTGTCGTGGTTCAATATCTGTGCGCTACATCGCCTTTTCAAGGCATAAGAAGGGGTGTGCAGAGTCACGATGACGCGATGAGATAAACGGTGGTGCAAACAGGTGGCGCAGGAGGTTGAGACCGCTGCTCGCAGCGATGGGGAATGTGCTGGTAAGGGGGAAGCCGAAAAGCGCAGATAAAAAAATCCCGGCGCTATCGCAACGACAGGGCCGGGTCATCAAACAAGGAATGGCTATATAAACAAATGCTTTACAGCAAAGACTAACTACGGGGTGTGCAAACTTGCAGACATATGAGAGGAAGATAATGGGTGCACAATCCCTCGTCTCCCCCTCGGCAACTATTGCATGAGAGGGATGATAGTGTGACGCAGATCACAAGGCAAGTATTTGGTGTAATTTTTCAATCAAAATGAAAGTGTTTCATCATTTCAGCTTATTTAGACGGCTGAAAACGCTTTTATTGTAATTTAATTACAGCATAATCTATCAAAAGTCGGTAGGTGGTTCCTGCTCTTCCATCAATTCCAGCAGGTTGATGGCCACGGCAATAAAGTCCGACTCGGTGACAATGCCGATCAGCTTGCGTCCTTTGAGTACCGGCAGGCAGCCATATCTGTGCCGCTGCAGGTAAAGTGCCGCCTCCTTGATGCCGGCGTGAGGATCTACGCTCGCCACTTGCCGTGTCATGATCTCGTCGAGTTGCACGCTGTCGGTAAATTCGGCTTCCCGCTCCGGGCTGATGAGCAGCAGCTTGGATTCCCGGGTGGCCAGGATATCGGTGAGGGTTACCAACCCCAGCAGGTGGTGCTGCTCGTCGACGATGGGAATGTGGCGGATCCGCTCCTGCTGCATCAGGTCCATCGCCTGTTTGACACTGTTTGACGGACCCAGAGTGAAGGGATGTTCGGTCATGATTTCGGATAGGGTCATCATGGTGGGCCTCCTTGTGTATCTGCTTTCACCCTAGCCCAGCGCCCATTGGCAAAACATGATCAGGGTCAATACAGAACATTAAAGAATCATTAACCGGAGGTGTGTCTCAATATTGCTCGCTACCCCTTGTCTCTCTTGGGTTTTTGGTCTTTTGGGTTGCCTTGGAAGATGGGGATAACTAGACTAGCCGCCGATTCCCCCCGAGGTGAAAGATGCAAGTATCCGATTTTCATTTTGATCTGCCAGACGAGCTGATTGCCCGCTATCCGATGGCAGAGCGTACCGCCAGCCGCCTGTTGCAGCTCGATGGTCAGACTGGCGCCCTGCGCCACGGTCAATTTGTGGATGTGCTGGATCAGCTCAATCCGGGTGACCTGCTGGTATTCAATAACACCCGTGTCATTCCGGCGCGCATGTTTGGCCAGAAGGCCAGCGGCGGCAAGCTGGAGGTACTGGTCGAGCGCATTCTGGACGAGCACAGCGTGCTGGCACATGTCCGTGCCTCCAAGCCGCCCAAGCCCGGCACCCGTATGATCATGGATGGTGGCGTTGAAGCCGAGATGCGCACCCGCCACGACGCTCTGTTCGAGATCCACTTCCTCGACCCGCGTCCGGTGCTGGAGATTTTGGAGGCCATCGGCCACATGCCGCTGCCCCCCTATATCGACCGTCCCGACGAGGATGCCGACAAGGAGCGCTACCAGACCGTTTACAATCAAAAGCCGGGCGCCGTCGCGGCGCCGACCGCCGGCCTGCACTTTGATGAGCCGCTGCTTGAGAAAATTCGGGCCAAAGGGGTTGAAACGGCCTTCGTCACCCTGCATGTAGGGGCGGGGACCTTCCAGCCGGTGCGGGTTGAGAAGATTGAAGATCACCACATGCACTCCGAGTATGCGGAAGTGCCGCAAGAGGTGGTAGATGCGATCGCGGCCACCCGTGCCCGTGGTGGTCGGGTGATCGCGGTGGGGACCACGTCGGTGCGTTCGCTGGAGAGCGCAGCCAAGGTCACCCTGGCGCAGGGCAAACCGCTGGCGCCCTTCTTTAGTGACACAGATATCTTCATCTTCCCTGGCTACCAGTTCCAGATTGTCGATGCCATGGTCACCAACTTCCATCTGCCGGAGTCGACCCTGATCATGCTGGTCAGCGCCTTCGCCGGTTATGACAACGTGATGGCGGCCTATCAGGCAGCTGTGGCCGGTCAGTACCGTTTCTTCAGCTACGGGGACGCCATGTTCGTCACCCGTCGCCAGGTTGAAGCATAAGCTTCAGCTTATTTACCGGGCCGTGAGCGGCCCTCCTTTTGTCAGACTGTTTATCTGACGCAGCCGAGGTAGCAATGAAATTTGAACTGAAAACCACCGACGGCCGTGCCCGTCGCGGTCAACTGGTCTTCGAACGTGGTGTGGTACAAACGCCGGCCTTTATGCCGGTCGGGACTTACGGCACCGTCAAGGGGATGACCCCGGAAGAAGTGCGTGAAACCGGCGCCCAGATCCTGCTGGGTAACACCTTCCACCTCTGGCTGCGTCCGGGTCAGGAAGTGATGCGTGCCCACGGCGATCTTCATGACTTCATGAACTGGCAGGGCCCGATCCTGACCGACTCCGGTGGTTTCCAGGTGTTCAGCCTGGGCCATATTCGCAAGATCACCGAAGCGGGCGTCCACTTCCGTCACCCCATCAATGGCGAGAAGATCTTCCTAGACCCCGAGAAGTCCATGGAGATCCAGTACGATCTGGGCTCCGACATCGTGATGATCTTCGACGAGTGCACCCCGTACCCGGCCACTTATGAAGAAGCGCGCAAGTCCATGGAGATGTCCCTGCGCTGGGGCAAGCGCTCCCGCGACAAGTTTGATGCGCTGGGCAACAAGAACGCCCTGTTCGGCATCATTCAGGGCTCGGTCTACGAAGATCTGCGTGATGTCTCCCTCAAGGGGCTGCTGGAGATCGGTTTCGACGGTTATGCGGTCGGCGGTCTGGCCGTGGGTGAGCCCAAAGAGGATATGCACCGCATTCTCGAGCACGTTTGCCCGAAAATTCCAGCCGACAAGCCGCGCTACCTGATGGGTGTCGGCAAGCCGGAAGATCTGGTGGAAGGGGTGCGCCGTGGTATCGACATGTTCGACTGCGTCATGCCGACTCGCAACGCCCGCAACGGCCACCTGTTCACCACCGATGGCGTAGTGAAGATCCGCAATGCCCAGCACCGCAACGACACCAGCACCCTGGATGCCGAGTGCGATTGCTACACCTGCAAGAACTACAGCCGCAGCTACCTGCACCATCTGGACAAGTGCAACGAGATCCTCGGTGCCCGTCTGAATACGATTCATAACCTGCGTTACTACCAGCGTGTGATGCAGGGTTTGCGGGACGCGATCGAGCAGGGTAAATTAGACGACTTTGTAACAGAGTTTTACCGTCGGCAAGGGAAGCCTGTGCCTCCGTTAGCTGAAAATGACGTTAAATAACAACATATAATTTTGTTTTTTTAAATCTACATCAATAAGAGGTTGTTAAATGAGCATTATCTCCAAGGCGTATGCAGAAGGCGCAGCACCGGGTGCACAGGGTGGTGGTATGGAAATGATCATCATGCTGGCCGTATTCGGCCTGATCTTCTACTTCATGATCTATCGTCCCCAGGCCAAGCGTGCCAAGGATCACCGCAATCTGATGAGCTCCTTGTCCAAGGGTGATGAAGTGCTCACTTCCGGTGGCCTGGTTGGCAAAATTGCCAAAGTGGCTGCAGACAGCGATTACCTGGTGATCGCCCTGAACGACCAGACTCAAGTCACCATCAAAAAGGACTTTGTCTCTGCCGTTCTGCCCAAGGGTTCTATCCAGTCCCTTTAATCTCCCAAGGAGCACAGCGTGTTGAATCGCTATCCGCTGTGGAAATACCTGATGGTGATCCTGGTGATCGCCATCGGTTTTCTATATGCAGCCCCCAATCTTTACGGCGAAGATCCGGCTTTGCAGGTTTCTGCCAGCCGTGGTGCCGAAGTCAAGCTAGATACTCTTGATCTGGTGAAAGAGACCCTTGAAGCGGCCAAGATCCCGGTCAAACATGCTGCATTCGAGCACGGTTTTATCCTGATCCGTTTCAAGAACACCGAAGACCAGCTGAAGGCGCGCGATATCGTTGCCAACAAGCTGGGCGACAACTTCATTACCGCACTCAACCTGGCACCTTCCACTCCCGCCTGGCTCGAAGCCATCGGTGCGGCGCCTCTGAAGCTGGGTCTTGATCTGCGCGGTGGTGTGCACTTCCTGATGGAAGTGGACATGGCCGAAGCACTGACCAAGCAGCAAGAGCAGATGGTGCAGGATTTCCGCTCCGAGCTGCGCACCCAGAAGATCCGTTACTCCGGCGTGCGCCGGGTCGGTGATCAGGTGCAGGTGATCTTCCGTGACGAAGCCGATCAGGAACGCGCCGTTTCTCATCTGCGTCGTCAGAACCCTGATTTGACCTTCACTACCGAGCAGAAAGGGGATGAGTTCATCCTGCTGGCTGGTCTGAGCGAAGCCAAGATCAAGGAAGTGAAGAAGTACGCCCTCGAGCAGAACATCACCATCATCCGTAACCGGGTCAACGAACTGGGCGTGGCCGAACCGCTGGTACAACAGCAAGGCGCCGAGCGCATTGTCGTTGAACTGCCCGGTATTCAGGATACCGCCCGCGCCAAGGAGATCCTGGGTGCAACCGCGACCCTGGAATTCCACATGGTCGATGAGACTGCCGACATCCAGGCTGCGGCCGATGGCCGTGTCCCGCCCAGCTCCAAGGTCTACAACGATCGCAATGGTCGTCCCGTGGTGCTGCAAAAGCGGGTGATCCTGACCGGTGACCACATCGTGGGTGCCCAGTCCGGTTTCGACGAGTACAGCCGTCCCCAGGTCAACATCAAGCTGGATGGCCAGGGTGGCAACAAGATGGCCAACTTTACCAAGGACAACGTGGGTAAAGGGATGGCGACCGTCTTCATCGAGTACAAGCCGGTCGGTCAACCGGGTCCGGATGGCAAGCGCAAGTTCCGCAAGCAGGAGGAGGTGATCAACGTCGCCACTATCCAGTCGCGTCTTGGCAGCCAGTTCCGTATCACAGGTATCGACAACGCCAACGAAGCCCACAACCTGGCGCTGCTGCTGCGTGCCGGTGCCCTGATCGCCCCGATCCAGATCGTGGAAGAGCGCACCATTGGCCCGAGCCTGGGTCAACAGAACATCGACAGCGGTATGGAAGCCATCGGCTGGGCCATGCTGGTGATCGTGCTGTTCATGGGGATCTACTACCGCGCGTTCGGCTGGGTTGCCAACCTGGCGCTCTGTATGAACCTGGTGTTGATTGTCGGCATCATGTCGATGATCCCGGGGGCCACCATGACATTGCCGGGGATCGCCGGTATCGTCTTGACGCTGGGTATGGCGGTGGATGCCAACGTGCTGATCTACGAGCGTATTCGTGAAGAGATCCGCAACGGTCGTGGTGTTCAGCAAGCCATCCATCTGGGCTTTGATCGAGCATTCTCCACCATCGCCGACTCCAACGTGACCTCGCTGATCACCTGCGTGATCCTGTTCGGTATCGGCACCGGCGCCATCAAGGGCTTTGCCCTGACGCTGGGCATTGGTCTGACCGCCTCCATGTTTACTGCCATCACAGTTTCCCGTGCCATTATCAACCTGGCTTGGGGTGGACGGCGTATCGACAAGCTGCCCATCTGAGGATAGAGAGATGTTTCAGATTCTACATTTTGAAAAACCGATCCCGTTTATGCGCTATGCCAAGCCGGGTGTGGTTTTCTCTTCCGTGCTGATGGTGGTAGCCCTGTTCTTCCTGTTTGATCGGGGTCTGAACTGGGGTCTGGACTTTACCGGTGGTACCACCATCGAGGTGGGGTTCCAGCAGTCGGTGAGCCTGGACAAGATCCACGACGCTCTGGAAGAGCAGAAGATTGAAGGGGCAACCCTGCAACACTTTGGCTCCAGCCGTGACGTGCTGTTCCGCCTGACCCCGAAAGAGGGGGTCAAGGTAGAACAACAGGGTAACGAAGTGCTGGCGGCGGCCAAGCAGCTCGACGAGGGCGCTGTGCTCAAACGCGTCGAGTTTGTCGGCCCTTCCGTGGGGGATGAACTGGCGACCGATGGTGCGCTGGCCATGCTGGCCTCCATCCTCTGTATCCTGGCCTACGTGGCAGTGCGTTTCGAATGGCGTCTGGCGCTGGGGGGCATTCTCTCCCTGGTGCACGACGTGGTGATCACGCTGGGTGTCTTTGCCTACTTCCAGTACGAGTTCGACCTGACTGTACTGGCGGCACTGATGACCCTGGTGGGTTACTCCCTGAACGATACTATCGTGGTGTTCGACCGCTTGCGGGAGAACTTCCGCAAGGTGCGTAAAGGGGATACCGAGTACATTCTGGATCTCTCCATGACCGAGACCCTGAGTCGTACCATCATCACCTCCGGCCTTACCTTTATCGTGGTGCTGGCGCTGCTGCTCAAGGGCGGTGCGTTGATCCACGGTTTTGCCGTGGCCATGGTGATCGGTGTGGCGTTCGGTACCTACTCCTCCATCTATGTGGCGAGTGCGTTTGCCATGTTCCTCGGCGTCAAGCGCGAGCACATGCTGCCCACCCAGGTAGAGAAAGAGGGTGCGGACCAACAGGAAATCCTGCCGTAACAGTGAAGAGCGCCTCATGGCGCTCTTTTCTTATCTCTGCGTGTCGTTTGCTGACGCACATGATTTAAACAACAGGAGTTTGTCATGCATCACAATCCCCGTTTTTTGGCGCTGGTTGACGGGATCCGCTCCCGCATCACCGAAACCGATGTTCACCAGATCAAGCGCTGGCAGGACGAAGGGCGCACGTTTCACCTGATCGACGTGCGGGAAGAGAGCGAGTGGGCCAGGGGGCATCTGCCCGGAGCCCGATATCTGGGTCGTGGCGTGATTGAGCGGGATATCGAGACCCAGTTCCCGGATCTCGAGACCGAGCTCTACCTCTATTGTGGTGGTGGTTTTCGCTCCATTCTGGCTGCGGACAACCTGCAACAGATGGGTTATCGCAAGGTGATCAGCGTCGACGGCGGCTTTCGCGGTTGGTGCGATGCCGGATACCCTGTCGAATCCTGATTTATTTGAGGTAGAGGGGCACAGCTACATGACAAAGCGGCAGTTGACCTTTACCATATGCGGGGTCAAGCGTAAGCGTCGGAGTGTTCATTGAACGTCAGGAAAGGGATTGGATACCTCCTCGGTATCCTGTTGTTGCTTCCCATGTGGGGTTGCAGCAGTAGCAGTCAGGTTAACACCCCCAAGGTTCCCAAGCCGCAGCCTGCTTCACTGGTGTTGGCGACCCCCCTGCAGGTCTCCTACCAGAGTGAGCTGGCGCTCGCCCGACTCGGGCAGATGCTCAGTGAAATGGAACTGACCACCGAGCAACGGGCAGAGTTGTTCTATGAGCGTGCCGTGGTGTTTGATCGGGTTGGTCTGCGTTCCCTCGCGCGGCTCGATTTCAACCGTGCCCTGCGGGAGAAACCGGATTTCGCCGAAGCCTACAACTTCATCGGCGTCTATCTGGTACAGCAGCAGAATTACGACGAAGCCTATGATGCCTTCGATTCCGCCCTCGAACTGGCGCCGGACTATGACTATGCCTATCTCAACCGTGGCATCGCCCTCTATTACGGTAACCGTCCCGAGCTGGCCGCGGCCGATATGAAGCGTTTCTACGAGGCGCAGCCGGAAGACCCCTATCGGGTGATCTGGCTCTATCTGGCTGAGCAGAAACTCGACCCGTCGGCCGCCATGAGCCGGATGCGCGAGCGTCTCAACAAGTACGATGACGACGCCTGGAACTGGGATCTGGTTCGCCTCTATACCGGCGAGATCAACGCTTCCCAGCTGATGGGCAACGTGGTGAAAGGGGTGAAGGATAACCGGGAGCTTGCCGAGCGCCTGTGTGAAACTTACTTCTATCTGGGCAAGTTCGAGCTGGGCAAAGGCAACCGCAAGGAGGCCATCAGCTACTTCAAGCTGGCCTTATCCAACAACGTCTATGACTTCATCGAGCACCGCTATGCGCTGCTGGAGCTGGAGTTGATGGCGCGCAAGCCCTTGCCGCCAGGTGCCCAGAGCGCTCGTAACAAGGGGGATCAGCCCTCCTGATCTACTGCCAGATAGTGGTAAAAAAGGCCTCGCGATGAGGCCTTTTTGTTGGGCAAATGGCGGGTTTACTCCACCAGGCTCATGCCGGGGATCTGACGCCAGTAGCCGTTGCAATCGCTTCCTTGCTGCAAGGAGAGGGGAGCCTGGCCCTGCCGGTTGGCTTTGAAGCGGGCCAGCATCTCCAGCGTCACCATCCCTTGCGGCGAAAGCCTGACCACATCTACCAGACCTTCCATACCAGCCAGCTCGTTACCCAGGTTGTAGCAGTAACCGGACTGGGTCTGGATCCCGTTGAGATTGAACACCCGTTGCCCCTCACGGCTGTTGGCCAGTCGTCCGGTGGGGTAGTTGATGCAGGCGAGCTCGCAGTTGTCTTTCGGCTTGTCGAGAGAGCGGGCGGTAAAGCAGCGCGCCGAGTAGGCGAGCGGCAGATGGCCGTAGGCAAACACCTCCACCTCAAATTGGTCGCGCAGGGGGCCCAGATCCTGATTGAGCTGGATCAGCCAGTCACGGGAGAGCTCCACCGGCATGACCCAGCGTTTCATCCCCTGTTTGAGCAGCATGCGCAGCACATCGGCGTTATAGGCGTTGATGGCGGGACCACAGACGAAGGGGATCCCTGCCTCCCAGGCGAGTTGCACCGTACCGAGATCGTTGGCTTCGACCATTAGATCGCCATTGTCGACCAGCCGCTTCACCTCCTTGAGCTCGGAAGGGGCGGAGATAAGGGCGAGGGTCGAGAGCACCACCTGCTTGCCGGAGCTGGCCACCTGACGGGCCAGCGCAATCCAGTCATCGACTTTGAGTTCGCGCCGCTTGCTGCAGACGGTCTCCCCCAGATAGATGATGTCGGCCTGACTGTCGGCAGCGGCATGGTAAAAGGCTTCGGTATCGGCTTTGGGCCAGTAGAAGAGCAGAGGCCCGAGAGAAAATTGCATGGGTGGACTCCTTATTGCCACTGACGATGGTAGGCGCCGAGGGTAGTCTGGCTACCTTCGGAGACGCGGGCTAGCTGGGCATCCCACTCAGCTTTGACCTGATAGGCCTCGGGATTGGCCTGATAGGCATCGATGGCTGCACGCCAGACCCGGGTCACTTGCTCCACATAAGCGGGGCTGCGCTGGCGCCCTTCAATCTTGACCGACTGGATCCCGGTCTTGAAGAGCTCGGGCAGGAGACCCAGGGTATTGAGACTGGTGGGCTCTTCCAGCGCGTGGTAGGTCTGGCCATCCACGTCGAAACGCCCCTTGCACAGGGTCGGATAGCCAGCATTTTCGCCCGGGCCATAGCGGTCGATCAGCACCTCGTTGAGCCGCGACTCGAGACCATTCGGGGTCTCTTCCCAACGGACGAACTTGGCCGGTGAGCAGGCGCCGACGGTGTTGGGACTCTCGCCAGTCATGTAGGAGGAGAGATAGCAGCGCCCCTCGGCCATGATGCAGAGGCTGCCAAAGGCGAACACCTCAAGGCCAACATCGGTTTCGCGGGCCAGTTGCTTGACCTGATGCATGGAGAGCACCCGGGGCAGCACCACCCGTGTAACATTGAATTGCTGCTGATAGAAGCGAATGGCGGCGGTATTGGTGGCGCTGGCCTGCACCGAGACATGGAGTTCCATCTCGGGGTAGTGGCGGCTGGCATATTCCAGCACGGCGAGATCGGCGATGATTAACGCATCGGCGCCGAGGGCCGCCCCGCGATCAACCGCTTGTTTCCATCGAGTATCGGCCCCGGGATGGGCAAAGGTATTGATGGCAATATGCAGCTTGCGACCATGTTGATGCACATAATCTACCGCCTTCTCCAGTTTGCTGTCGGTAAAGTTGAGACCGGCAAAGTGGCGTGCATTGGTGTCATCCTTGAAACCGATATAAACGGCATCGGCCCCGTTATCCACGGCGGTTTTCAGTGCCGGCAAACTGCCTGCCGGACAGAGTAATTCCATTGGTACGCTCCGAGAGTGCATATGAAGGGCAAACGAGCCCTGATTGTATGCAGCCATGCACTCCCGCTTTTTGACCTGAGGCAGCTTTATGTGGCTTTACCCTTCTTGAGGTAACCCTGCACAAGTTTGATTTCCAACAGGATCTTGCCACTCTCCCTGTGTTTGAATGCGCAAAAAAGGGAGTCTATCGTGTTTCAACAACTGCAACGCCGCCTGGTCGAACAGGCTCCGCGCTTCTTGCGCCATCCCCTCAAGCTTGTTCCCTTCAATCTGCAAAAGCAGCTGATGGAGAGTTTACTGGCCCGGGTTTTCAAAGAGGCTATCGAAGATGGCGATTTCGAGTTTCTGGCAGACAAGTGGCTGAAAGTCGAAGTCTCTGATCTGGAGCTGTGCTGGTTTATCAGTGAGCAGAATGGCCAGCTGGTGGTAGCTCGCGAGTGTGACAAGGCCGATGTCTGCTTCAGCGGTACCGCCAACGACCTGATCCTCATCGCTGGTCGCAAAGAGGATCCGGATTCGCTCTTTTTCCAGCGCAAGCTGAAGATAGAAGGGGATACCGAACTGGGTCTTGAGGTGAAAAACTTGATGGACAGTCTGGATCTCGATGGCTTGCCGAGCCTGATGAAGTATCCCCTGATGGATCTGGCGACGTTTATCGAACGCGCCCGCACCGAGTCAGCGCAGGCTCCGGTGCAGACGGCGCCGGGCGGGATCCCGTCTTAAGTGGACAATCACCCCATGGGCATGGCGACGATAATGGTGCCGTGCCCAGAGGCAACGACAGGCCCACAGACAGGGCACCAAGGCGATGAGTGCCGCAGGGGCGGACAGCTGTGACATGGCCAGCCCCGCAGCCAGCCAGATGAAGGGCTGCGCTTCATACAGCCACTCCGGCTGCAGCCAGCGTTTGCTCGGAAAGATAATCAGGTCGGTACGCCGGTAGCTGGAGCGCATCATCCAGGTCACCGCTCCGGCGATAAACAGCAAGGCGCCTGCAAACCAGAGCAGGGGCTGATCACTCAACGTAATAATGGCAATGGCTGCCAGCAGGTAGAGGCTGGGCAATCTCTCATAGATAAAGGGAGGAAGCATGGCGTTGTGTCTCCTGTGCCGTTTATCGGATATCCATCAAGTTTAGTCCCCCCCTCTCACTTCCCTCATGCTGGTTTGTTATACAAACGGGTGGTTTTGTTCTGAAATGGCTCGGCTTTTACGGTGCCAACATCGTGTTCTCTTATGTTACAATTGCGCGCCATTTTTGACTGAAGATTGACTGGGCATGTTGGATCAGATTCGTATCGTTTTGGTAAACACCTCTCATACCGGCAACATGGGGTCTGCGGCCCGCGCCATGAAGACCATGGGGTTGACCCAGCTGGTATTGGTTGATCCGCAAGCCTTGCCGGATGACAATGCCTTCGCCCTGGCGGCTGGTGCCTGCGATGTGCTTGCCAATGCCCGTATCGTCCCGACACTGGACGACGCGATCGCCGATTGTGGTCTGGTGATTGGCACCAGCGCCCGCTCGCGAACCCTGAGCTGGCCCATGCTCGATCCCCGTGAGGCCGGCGAAAAGTCGGTGGTTGAGGGGATGCAGCATCCGGTCGCGTTGGTGTTTGGTCGTGAGCGCACCGGTCTCACCAACGACGAATTGCAAAAGTGCCACTATCACATGGCCATTCCGGCCAATCCTGATTACAGCTCTCTCAATCTGGCCATGGCGGTGCAGACTCTCTGCTACGAAGTGCGGATGCGCTGGCTGCAGGGGCAGGCCGCCGAGCCTGAAGATGAGATGGCCTATCCGAGTGCCGCCCAGCTGGAAGGGTTTTATCAGCACCTGGAACAAACCCTGATGAAGACCGGTTTTATTGCTGATGACCATCCGGGTCATGTGATGAGCAAGCTGCGTCGCCTGTTCAATCGAGCTCGGCCGGAAGCGGCGGAGCTCAACATTCTGCGCGGTATTCTGACCTCGGTGCAGAAAGCGCGCGTACCGGATTAATCCGACTGATTTACTCAACCATATACTTGACTGATTTGGTCGGGTATGTGATCATGTGCCCCATTAAATTGCTTCGCAAGACGGTAAGGCACATGAGACTGACTTCAAAAGGACGTTACGCTGTAACCGCCATGCTCGACGTGGCGCTGCATGCAGAGCAGGGGCCCGTCCCCCTTGCCGATATTTCCGAGCGCCAGGGCATCTCGTTGTCCTATCTCGAGCAGCTCTTTGCCCGCCTGCGTAAACATGGTCTGGTGAGCAGCGTGCGTGGCCCGGGTGGTGGTTATCGCCTCGGGTTGGCCCCAGGCGAGATTTCGGTTGGTCAGGTGATCACTGCCGTCGATGAGTCGGTCGATGCAACCAAGTGCCTCGGCAAGGGCGGTTGCCACGGCGGTACCCAGTGCCTGACGCATTCCCTGTGGCGCGATCTGAGCGAGCGGATCTCCAGTTTCCTCGGGGATATCACCCTGGCCGAGCTGGTACGCCAGGCCGATGTGCGCCGCATTGCCGGCAAGCAAGATGAACAAATGAAGACCGTGTTGTCCCTGGTTGATCGGGCAGAACACGGCGATGTGAGCTTGAAAGTCCAACTATAAACGTGCTTTCCACAGCGGGACTCTGTATGACCCGGACTGTGACGGAGAAAAACATGAAACTGCCTATTTACCTTGATTATTCGGCAACCTGTCCGGTGGACCCGCGTGTCGCAGAAAAAATGATGCAGTGTCTCACCATGGATGGCCTGTTCGGCAATCCGGCTTCCCGTTCTCATCGCTTTGGCTGGCAAGCCGAAGAAGCGGTGGATCTGGCCCGTAATCAAGTGGCAGATCTGATCGGTGCCGATCCCCGCGAGATCGTCTTCACTTCCGGTGCGACCGAATCCAATAACCTGGCCATCAAGGGTGTTGCCCACTTCTATGCCAGCAAGGGCAAGCACATCATCACCTCCAAGACCGAACACAAGGCGGTGCTCGATACCTGTCGCCAGCTGGAGCGTGAAGGGTTCGAGGTGACCTATCTTGAGCCTATGCCAAACGGCCTGTTCACTATCGAGATGATCGAGAATGCCATGCGTGATGACACCATCCTGGTCAGCATCATGCATGTGAACAACGAAATCGGTGTGGTTCAGAACATTGCCGCCATCGGCGAGTTGTGCCGTTCCCGCAAGATCCTGCTGCACGTGGATGCCGTTCAGAGTGTGGGCAAGATCCCGGTAGATGTGGAGGCACTGAAAGTGGATCTGCTCTCCGTCTCTGCGCACAAGGTGTATGGTCCGAAAGGGATCGGTGCACTGTTTGTTCGCCGTAAACCCCGCGTTCGTCTGGAAGCCCAGATGCACGGTGGCGGCCACGAGCGCGGCATGCGTTCCGGTACTCTGCCGACCCACCAGATCGTCGGGATGGGCGAAGCTTTCCGCATCGCCAAAGAAGAGATGGTGAGTGAAGGCGAGCGCATCTTGGCTCTGCGCCAGCGTCTGTGGAATGGCATCAAGGATATTGAAGCCGTCTACATCAATGGCGATCTGGAGCAACGTGTTCCGGGCAACCTCAACGTCAGCTTTGCCTATGTGGAAGGGGAATCCCTCATCATGGCGCTGAAAGATTTGGCGGTCTCTTCCGGTTCGGCCTGTACCTCCGCCAGCCTGGAACCCTCCTATGTGCTGCGCGCACTGGGTCTGAACGACGAGCTGGCACACAGCTCCATCCGTTTCAGCATGGGTCGCTTCACCACCGAGGAAGAGATTGACTACGCGGTCAAGCTTATTCGTGACTCCATCGGTCGTCTGCGCGAGATGTCCCCACTGTGGGAGATGTACAAAGACGGCGTCGATCTGAACACGGTCGAATGGGCTCATCACTGATCCACCGGGTCAGTGAGCAACAGAATTAGCAGGAGTGAGATATGGCTTACAGTGAAAAAGTAATCGACCACTACGAGAATCCTCGCAACGTCGGTGGTTTCGACAAGAATGATCCCAGCGTTGCAACCGGCATGGTCGGTGCGCCCGCTTGTGGCGACGTGATGAAGCTGCAATTGAAGATCAGCGACGAAGGCATCATCGAAGATGCCAAGTTCAAGACCTACGGATGCGGTTCTGCCATCGCCTCCAGCTCCCTGGTGACCGAATGGGTCAAGGGCAAGACCCTGGACGAAGCGGCTGGCATCAAGAACACCGATATCGCTGAAGAGTTGGCCCTGCCACCGGTGAAGATCCACTGCTCCATTCTGGCTGAGGACGCCATCAAGGCCGCCATCGCCGATTACAAGCAGAAGAAAGGTCTCTAAGCGCCGGAGAGCAGTATGGCTATTACCATGACAGATGCCGCCGCGGCACGGGTTTCCTCTTTTCTGGCTAACCGGGGCAAGGGCATTGGCCTGCGCCTCGGCGTCAAAACCACCGGCTGCTCCGGTCTGGCCTACGTGCTTGAGTTCGTTGATGAACTGACCGATGAGGATCAGGTGTTTGAGCAGCAGGGCGTCAAGATTATTGTCGATGCCAAGAGCCTGATCCATCTGGATGGCACCGAGCTGGATTTCGTCAAGGAGGGCCTCAACGAGGGCTTCCAGTTCAATAATCCCAACGCCAAAGGCGAGTGTGGTTGCGGCGAAAGCTTCAGTGTCTGAGATGTTTGACGTCAATGATCCTTCGTCTGTGGTTGAGCGGGTCGCCCATGACCCGTTCAACCACATCTCATTTGCCAGGGGCGAGTGAGGTTGTGGCGAACGTTTCCAAGAGGTTTGCATGAATCATTTCGAGCTGTTTGGGCTAGTTGAAGGCTTCGAGCTCGATACCCGTCAGTTGGCTGATACCTACCGCCAGCTGCAAACCCAATTCCATCCTGATCGTTTTGCCACCGCCCCCGAACGGGAGCAGCTGGCTGCTGTGCAACGTGCCGCCCAGATCAATGAAGCATTCACCACCCTCAAGGCGCCGCTACGCCGTGCAGAATATCTGCTCTCCCTGCGTGGCACCGATATCCGTGGTGAACAGCAGACCCTGCAAGATACCGCATTTCTGATGCAGCAGCTGGAGTGGCGCGAGCGTCTGGCCGATCTGAAAGATGACGCCGACCCTGAGCGCGCCATCAAGGATTTTCGCAGCGAGATCAGGCATGATCACCAGATGTTGATGCAGCAGCTGACCGAGTCTCTTGCCGCCGGCAAAGATCTCGTTGCCGCTGATTGCGTTCGCAAACTCAAGTTTGTCGACAAGCTCCTCGAAGAGCTGGAACGATTCGAAGACTCGCTTCTCGAGTCTTGATCCTTTAACGCTGGAAGTTTCATTACCCATGGCATTACTGCAAATCGCCGAACCCGGCCAGAGCGCTGTTCCTCATCAGCACAAACGTGCCGTCGGCATCGATCTTGGCACCACCAACTCTCTCGTCGCTGCGGTTCGCAGTGGTCACGCCGATACCCTTTGCGATGAGCAAGGGCGCGACCTGCTCCCGTCAGTGGTGCACTATCAAAACGACGCCATTCGAGTCGGAATTGATGCCAAGCGCGAAGCGGCGCTCGATCCTCACAACACCATCGTCTCGGTCAAACGGATGATGGGCAAGGCGCTGGCCGATATCGATACCCGCCAGCAGCCCTACCAGTTCATCGCTGCCGACAATGGCATGCCGCAACTGCAAACCCGTCAGGGGCTGGTCAATCCGGTACAGGTCTCGGCCGAAATTCTCAAAAAGCTGGCCGAACGTGGCGCCCAGACACTCGGGGGCGATCTCGATGGCGTGGTCATTACCGTGCCCGCCTATTTCGATGATGCCCAGCGTCAGGGCACCAAGGATGCGGCCCGTCTGGCCGGTCTGCACGTGCTGCGGCTGCTCAACGAGCCGACCGCGGCTGCTATTGCCTATGGCCTTGACTCCGGTCAGGAAGGGGTGATCGCGGTTTACGATCTGGGGGGCGGCACCTTCGATATCTCCATCCTGCGTCTGCACCGCGGTGTGTTTGAAGTGATGGCGACCGGCGGCGATTCCGCCCTCGGCGGTGATGATTTTGATCACCTGCTGGCGGACTGGATCAAGGAGCAGGCGGGCCTCTCCGGTGAGCTGGATGCCCATCTGCAGCGCGAGCTGCTGGATGTGGCCGCGGCCGTCAAACACGGCCTGACCGATGCCGAGCAAGTGGCGTGCACCTTTGCTGGCTGGCAGGGTTCAGTGAGCCGCAGCCAGTTTGATGAACTCATCACCCCGCTGGTGAAACGGACCTTGCTGGCTTGTCGCCGCGCCCTGCGCGATGCCGGTCTCGAGCAGGTGGAAGTGCTGGAAGTGGTGATGGTCGGTGGCTCCACCCGGGTGCCGCTGGTGCGTGAACTGGTGGGCGAGTTCTTCCAGCGTACGCCGCTGACCAGTATCGATCCTGACAAGGTGGTCGCCATTGGCGCCGCCATCCAGGCCGATATTCTGGTGGGCAACAAGCCCGATGCCGAGATGCTGCTGCTGGACGTTATCCCCTTGTCGCTGGGTCTGGAGACCATGGGTGGTCTCGCCGAGAAAGTGATCCCGCGCAACACGACCATTCCGGTTGCCCGCGCCCAGGAGTTCACCACCTTCAAGGATGGTCAGACCGCCATGGCCATTCACGTGGTACAGGGTGAGCGCGAGTTGGTGGCCGATTGCCGCTCCCTGGCCCGCTTTACCCTGACTGGTATTCCGCCGATGGCAGCCGGCGCCGCCCATATTCGCGTCACCTTCCAGGTGGATGCGGATGGTCTGCTCTCGGTCAGCGCCATGGAGAAATCTTCCGGCGTGCAGGCCGAGATCCAGGTCAAGCCCTCTTACGGGCTGGCGGAGCAGGATATCCTCAACATGCTGAGTGCCTCCATCGAGAACGCCCAGCAGGATATGGATGCCCGCATGCTGGCCGAGCAGCAGGTTGAAGCCGACCGGGTGGTCGAGAGTCTCAATGCGGCGCTGGCCGCCGATGGCGATGCCCTGCTCAATGCTGCCGAGCGTGCCGAGATTGATGCCGCCATCGCCCATCTGCTGACCATACGCAACAGCGGCGCAACCCATCAAATCAAAGAAGCCATTGAGGCAGCCGATGCTGTCAGTGGCGAGTTTGCAGCCCGCCGGATGGACGCCTCCATCCGCAAGGTGCTGACCGGACAAAACGTCAACAAGGTGTAATATGCCAAAACTGATCATTCTTCCTCATCCCGTACTCTGTCCGGATGGCGCCGCCCTCGAGGGGCAAAGCGGCGAGACCATTCTGGATGTGGCGCTGCGCAACGGTATCGAAATCGAGCACGCCTGCGAGAAATCCTGTGCCTGCACCACCTGCCACTGCGTTGTGCGCGAAGGTTTCGACTCGCTCGAGCCGAGCGACGAGCTGGAAGACGACATGCTGGACAAGGCGTGGGGGCTGGAGCCGGAATCCCGTCTCAGCTGCCAGGCAAAACTGGCGGACGAGGATCTGGTGGTGGAACTGCCCAAGTACACCCTGAACCTTGCCTCTGAACGCCATTAATTACACATGAGTGAATTGCACGTGCAGCATCCTGTGGTGCTTCAGTGATATGGTGGAAGGCCGTGACCCTCGTGGGCACGGCCTTTTTTGTATTCGTTATTCTCTCTTTGCCAATAAGCTCTTTCCCATAAAGAGTGCTTATACATAGTGCCAGTAAAAAGGAAGCAAACACGATGGCTGACATGATGAAGGTAGCGTTATCCACCCAGGCTGCGGCCGCCTATTGGGGCGAGGGCGCCCAGCTCAGTTTCAATGGCGACGAGGCACTGATCCATCTTGGTGCCGCCGGTCAGGAGAAGGATGTTCTGCGCACCGTTCAGCGCGCCGCCCGTCGCCTCGAATCGAGCGGGATCAAGCGGGTGACGCTGGTCGGTGAAGGCTGGGATCTGGAGCGTCGCTATGCGTTCGCCCAGGGGTTCTACGCCGCCAAGGGAGCGCGTGAACTGGATTTTGGCCAGCAGAGCAACGCGGAAGCCCGTGAACTGGATGCGCTGCTCAAGGCGGCTCGCTGGGTACGTGACATCACCAATGGCTGTCCGGAAGAGATCTACCCCATGAGTCTGGCGGAATCGGCCCTGTTGCTCATTCGTGGTCTGGCTGGGGATCAGGTTACTGCCCGCATCACCGCCGGTGAAGCGCTGCGCGAGTCCGGCCATATCGGGATCTGGTCGGTTGGCCGTGGCAGCGAGCGCGAGCCTGTGCTGCTGGAGCTCGACTACAACCCGACCGGTGATCGCAATGCGCCCGTGGTGGCGGCGCTGGTGGGCAAGGGGATCACTTTTGATTCCGGTGGCTACTCCATGAAGTCCTCTGACAACATGCTGCCGATGAAGTCCGATATGGGCGGCGCGGCCATGGTGACCGGCGCGCTGGCGCTGGCTATCAGCCGCGGTCTGAACCAGCGGGTGAAGCTCATTCTCTGCTGCGCCGAGAACCTGGTCTCCGGCCACGCCTTCAAGCTGGGCGACATCCTCACTTACAAGAATGGGGTTTCGGTCGAGATCCAGAACACCGATGCGGAAGGTCGTCTGGTGCTGGCCGATGGCCTGATGGCGGCCTCCGACAGCGGTGCGGCTTATATCCTTGACGCAGCCACCCTGACCGGCGCCGCCAAGATGGCGCTGGGGCGCGACTACAATGCGGTGTTTGCCCTCGATGAGACCGAACAGCTGCGTGCGCTGGCCGCCGCCAAGGTGGAAAACGAACAGGCGTGGGCGCTTCCGCTGGAGCCCTGGCATGCCAGCCAGCTCACCTCGGCCTTTGCCGAGCTGGGCAACGTCGCCTCGGCAGAGGGCACGGCCGGTGCCACCACGGCTGCTGCGTTCCTTTCCCGCTTCGTGCGTGATGAGGGCAAGGGTTGGGTGCACCTGGATCTGGCAGCCTCCTATCAGAAATCGGGCAATGATCTCTGGGCGACCGGCGCCAAGGGGCACGGTCTGCGTACCATCGCCCGCTGGCTGCAGGAGGTAACCGCATGAATGTCTGGTTAAGTCGTGAATTTGCACCGGCCGAGTGGGGGGAGGGGGCGCTGCTCTCCCACCGTGCCGATGGCATGGTGATCCATCTGGTGACGGCCACGCCACTGGCCGATATTCAGCAGGGAGCACGGCGCCTCTGTCTGCAGGGGATCCAGAAAGTGACCCTGGCCGGACACTGGGAGCGCGAGCAGCAGTGGGCTTTTGCCCAAGGGCTGCAAACCCCCAAGGCGGAGGTGCAACTGCAGTGGGCCATGTCCTCGGAAGAGGACAGAGAGGAGCTGGAAGCTCGCTGGCTCTGTGGCCGCTGGGTGCGCGAGATGACCAATGCCACCCCGGAGCAGTTGGGCCCGCTGGAGCTGGCGGTGGAAGCGGCCTCCTTTATTACCGAGCTGGCGCCGGACAAGGTGAGTCATCGCATTTTGAAAGGCGAAGCGCTGCAACAGGCGGGCTGGGTCGGCCTTTACCAAGTGGGCCGCGGCAGTGCGCGCGAACCGGTATTGCTGGAGCTCGACTTCAACCCGGAGCGTGACCCCAAGGCGCCGGTGGCGGCAGCGCTGGTGGGCAAGGGGATCACCTTTGACTCCGGCGGCTACTCCATGAAGAGCTCCGAGGGGATGCTCACCATGAAGTGCGACATGGGGGGCGCGGCGATTGTCACCGGTGCGCTGGCGCTGGCTATGCTGCGCGGGCTCGACAAGCGGGTGAAGCTGATCCTGTGCTGCGCCGAGAACCTGGTCTCCGGCCACGCCTACAAGCTGGGCGACATCCTCACCTACAAGAACGGCACCACGGTCGAGATTGTGAATACCGATGCCGAGGGGCGGCTAGTACTGGCCGATGGCTTGCAACTGGCGAGCGAGTCCGGCGCACCGCTGATCATCGATGCCGCGACCCTGACCGGCGCAGCCGTGATGGCGCTGGGTGGGCGCTACAATGCTCTGTTCGGCCTCGACAAAGGGTTGGTAAGCCGCGCAATGACCTATGCCGATGCTGAGCATGAGCCTGCCTGGCCGCTGCCGCTGGAGCCTTGGCACCGCCAGCAGTGTCCCTCCCATTACGCCGACACGGCCAACAGCCGTCCGGTGAAGGGTGGCGGGCCGGGTGGCGCCTCCAACGCGGCGGGTTTCCTCTCCCGTTTCGTTGCCAACGAAGGGATGGGCTGGTTGCATATCGATCTGGCCGCCTGCTTCAGTGACAACGGCGATGCTCTCTGGGCGCCGGGAGCCAATACCCTGGGGATGCGCACCATAGCGCGGGCCCTGCTGGCTGAAGCCAAATAGGCGAGACAAGGCACCTTCGGGTGCCTTTTTCATGTTGTTCGAATTGTGAACAAAAGATGGGGTTTTGGCGGCTTAAGGTAACTATCGTGCGCAAGCGCACATATTTTCCGGCTCTGCTCGGTCAAGATGAGTGTGGATGTTGATTGCAAGGGAGTGATGTTTAATAAAAAGTTGCTTGTTTGTGTGTTTTTCCGGTTTTTGTTTACGTATAATCGCCAGCGAACATGGATTCTAACAATAAAACTCTGTAGTTAAGGAAAGATATCAATGGCCATCGAACGTACCTTCTCTATCGTTAAACCGGATGCTGTCAGCAAGAACCTGATCGGTGCCATCTATAGCCGTTTCGAAAGCGCAGGCTTGAAAGTGGTGGCATCCAAAATGCTGCACATGAGCAGTGAACAGGCTGCCGGTTTCTATGCCGAGCATCAGGGCAAGCCTTTTTATGACAATCTGGTCAGCTTCATGACCTCTGGCCCTGTCATGGTGCAGGTGCTGGAAGGGGAAGACGCCATCCGTCGCAATCGCGAGATCATGGGTGCTACCAACCCGAAAGAGGCGCTGGCTGGTACCTTGCGTGCCTGTTATGCCGAGAGCATCGATCGCAACGCAGTGCATGGCTCCGATGCACCGGCATCCGCGGCCCGCGAAATTGCCTACTTCTTCTCTGACAACGAGATCTGCCCGCGCGGCTGATTTTTGTGGATGATGACCCAAGGGAGCCTAGGCTCCCTTTGTTGTTTTCGCCGTTTACGCAATATCCCTCTATTCTCCAGGTGGAAAGCCAGACCCATTATTTGTACAATGCCGCCCCCTGACGTCGTCAGCCAATAATTGATGAAGTGTTTGAACTGAGGCCATTGATGAGCGAAACAAAAATCAACCTGCTGGATCTTGATCGGGATGCCATGCGTGCCTTTTTCGTCGAACTGGGCGAGAAGCCATTCCGGGCAGATCAGGTCATGAAGTGGATCTATCACTTTGGGTGTGATGATTTCGATCAGATGACCAACGTCAACAAGGTGCTCAAAGAGCGCCTCAAGGCGATCGCCGAGATCAAGGCGCCCGAGATCAGCCGCGAGCAGCGCTCTGCCGATGGCACCATCAAGTGGGCTCTGCAGGTGGGCGATCAGGAGGTCGAGACCGTCTACATCCCGGAAGATGACCGCGCGACCCTCTGCGTCTCCTCTCAAGTTGGCTGTGCGTTGGAGTGCAAGTTCTGCTCCACGGCTCAACAAGGCTTCAACCGCAATCTGAAAGTCTCCGAGATCATCGGTCAGGTGTGGCGTGCGGCCCGCGTGGTCGGTGGCAAGCGTCCCATCACCAACGTGGTGATGATGGGGATGGGCGAGCCGCTGCTCAACCTCGCCAATGTGGTGCCCGCCATGCGTCTGATGATGGATGACTACGGCTTTGGCATCTCCAAGCGCCGGGTGACCATCTCCACCTCTGGCGTGGTACCTGCGCTGGACAAGCTGGGTGACCAGATCGACGTGGCGCTGGCTATCTCCCTGCACGCCCCGAACGACAAGCTGCGTTCAGAGATCATGCCGATCAACGACAAGTACAACATCGAGGAGTTCCTCGCCGGTGTCCGTCGTTACCTGGCCAAATCCAATGCCAACGGTGGTCGGGTGACCGTCGAGTATGTGCTGCTCGATCATATCAATGACGATATGCAGCATGCGCACGAGCTGGCCAAGGTGCTCAAGGACACGCCGAGCAAGATCAACCTGATCCCGTTCAACCCCTTCCCGGGCAACCCTTACGGCAAGCCGAGCAACAGCCGTATCGATCGCTTCTCCAAGGTGCTGATGGAGTACGGTTTCACCGTAATTGTCCGCAAGACCCGTGGTGATGACATCGATGCCGCCTGTGGTCAGCTGGTGGGTGACGTGATTGACCGTACCAAGCGAACTATCAAAAATCGGATGCAACAGGATGGGATTTCCGTCAAAATGGTTTAAATGCTAAGCCATTGTATAGACAGGGAATGGATACACGTACATTGATCGTAGTGGCAGCGCTCTGCGCGCTGCCAGGCTGTGTGACCGAGACCACTTACGCTGGCCAGAACTCGACCCAGCGTGAAGTGGGTCCTGACCTCAAGGCGGCTGCCCAAACCCGCCTCGACCTGGGTATCCAGTACCTGCGTCAGGGCAATGCTGAGCAGGCCAAGTTCAATCTTGACCGCGCCCTCCAGTATGACCCCTCCAACCCCCAGATCCAGATCGGTTTTGCCTACTTTTACCAGAAGGTAGGAGATTTCAAGGCAGCCGAGACCCATTACAAGAACGCCCTTGCCATGGATCCGTCCAATGCTGACGCAATGAACAACTATGGTGCCTTCCTCTGTGATCGCGGCAGGTATGCCGAGGCAGATCAGGCGTTCAACCAGGCTGTTACTCAGCCAGGCTACGTAAAAATTGCCGATACCTATGAAAATGCGGCACTTTGTGCGCTGCAAAATCGCAGAAATGATAAAGCAGGCGAGTACTATCGCCTGGCCTTGGGGTATAATCCCCGCAATCCAGGGTTATTGCTGGACTTGGCCGAGCTTTCCATGAAAGATGGCAAGCTGCCTGATGTGCAGTCCTACCTCGCCCGTTTTGCCGATGTGTCAGACGAGAACGAGGAGAGTCTCTGGTTGAGACTTAGGCTGGCGCAGGCGATGGACAAGCCGGCATTACTTCACCAATTCGGGACTGAGCTGGTAAGGCAATATCCCACTTCGCAACAAGCCAAGCGTTATTTAGCCAATGACTATTGAACAGCAACACGATTTCCAAGACGACTCCCAGGCAGTAGGCCCAGGCCAATTGCTGCGCAACGCCCGTGAACAGCTTGGCTGGACACGAGAACAGGTTGCGTCCCGCATTCACCTTCGTCTGACCCTGATCGCCGCTATCGAATCGGATACCTACGACAAGCACACCTCCCATACCTTTATTCGGGGCTATCTGCGTACCTATGCCAAGCTGGTCGGGATCCCCGACGAGACCATTCTGGCTGCTTACGACAAGCTGGGTCTGACTCCTCCCGACAATATCGACATGCAGAGCTTCTCCCGTCGCTCCCGTCAGCAAGCCAACGACAGTCGGCTCAAGGTGGTGACCTGGCTGGTGATCCTGGTGTTGATTGCGCTCTCGGTCGCCTGGTGGTGGCAGAGTACTTCCCGTCGCTCCGCCGGTGATGAAGCGCTGGCTGCCACCGAGATGAGTGCAACCGGTTCGACTCCGGCTGAACCTGCCATCACGCCGCCCGATGCAATCAACACCGCTCCGGTGGAAGGCGCTACCATCGCACCGGCCGCCACGGACGTGGCTGCCCCTGCAGTTGTCTCCGATGCGACTGCTACCCTGGCGCCTGCTTCTGCGGCTGTTGCCCCGAGCGCTGTCAGCGCGGCTGTCGGCACTGCGACCGATGCAGCGGTATCCGGCGCCAATGGCACCGAATCTGAAGAGGCTGTCGTTGATCCGGCGACTGCGCCGCAACTGAAGATGAGCTTCACCGCCGATTGCTGGCTGGATGTGAAGGATGCCAACGGCAAGACCCTGTTCAGTGGTCTGAAGAAGGCCAACGACGAGCTGGTGCTGGAAGGCGCCGAGCCCCTGAAGTTCATCATTGGCGCGCCCATGGCCGTCAAGCTTGACTACAAGGGTCAGTCGTTTGATATGAGCCGTTACAACAACGGTCGTACAGCCCGCTTCTCACTGCCGCAGGAGTAATCTGTTTCCCATGTCTTCTCACGAATCACCCATCATTCGTCGTAAATCCAGACAGATCATGGTTGGTAATGTACCGGTTGGGGGCGATGCCCCCATTACCGTGCAGACCATGACCAATACCAAGACCACAGATGTCGCCGCCACCATCGAGCAGATCCAGCGGATCGAGCGGGTCGGTGCCGATATCGTCCGTGTCTCCGTGCCCACCATGGAAGCGGCGGAAGCCTTCCGGCTCATCAAACAGCAGACCCGCATCCCCATCGTTGCCGATATCCACTTCGACTATCGCATCGCCCTGAAAGTGGCCGAGTACGGTGCCGATTGCCTGCGTATCAACCCGGGCAACATCGGCAACGAGCAGCGGGTGCGCTCGGTGGTCGATTGTGCACGCGACCTCAATATCCCGATCCGTATCGGGGTCAATGGCGGGTCGCTGGAGAAAGATATCCAGGAGAAGTACGGCGAGCCGACCCCAGAGGCGCTGGTAGAGTCCGCCATGCGTCACGTGGACTATCTCGATCGTCTCGATTTCCAGGATTTCAAGGTGAGCGTCAAGGCCTCCGATGTGTTTCTGGCAGTCGGTGCCTATCGCCTGCTGGCCAAGCAGATTGAACAGCCGCTGCACCTTGGCATCACCGAAGCGGGCGGTTTCCGTGCCGGCGCGGTGAAGTCTGCCATCGGTCTGGGCATGCTGCTTACCGACGGCATCGGCGATACCCTGCGTATCTCGCTGGCGGCGGATCCTGTGGAGGAGGTGAAGGTCGGTTTCGATATCCTCAAGTCCCTGCGTATTCGCTCCCGTGGCATCAACTTTATCGCTTGCCCATCCTGCTCACGGCAGGAGTTCGATGTGATCGCCACCGTCAATGCTCTGGAAGAGCGGCTCGAAGATATCATCACCCCGATGGATGTCTCCATCATCGGTTGCGTGGTGAATGGCCCGGGCGAAGCACTGGTCTCCGACCTTGGTCTGGCGGGTGCCGCCAACAAGAGTGCCTTCTATGAAGGGGGCCAGCGGGTCGATCGGCTCGACAACAAGGATCTCATTCCAACTCTGGAGCGACGCATTCGCGCCCGCGCCGCCATGCTGGATCCCGCCAACCGGATCCCGATGGACAAGGAGTGAGCGAAACGGGGCCACATTGGGTGGCCCTTTTTCCAGGTGACTGATTTTAAATCCCGCATCCGGATTCCCTGATTTTACCTTGGGGGGGAAAATCCCTATAATGCGGCCAAATTTTACCTCTTTTTCTCGAGTATCAACGTGGCAAAACAGATCCAAGCTATTCGCGGTATGAATGATTGCCTGCCGGAGCAGAGCCCGGTATGGCAGAAGGTTGAACAGATCCTGCGCCAGGTCGTTGCCAGCTATGGCTACAGCGAAGTGCGCATGCCGATTGTCGAGCAGACTCATCTGTTCAAGCGCGCTATCGGTGAAGTGACCGACGTGGTCGAAAAAGAGATGTACACCTTTGAAGACCGCAACGGCGACAGCCTGAGCCTGCGTCCGGAAGGGACCGCCAGCTGCGTCCGTGCCGGTATCGAACACGGTCTGCTCTACAACCAGGAACGCCGGATGTGGTACATGGGCCCCATGTTCCGTCACGAGCGTCCCCAGAAGGGCCGTTATCGCCAGTTCCACCAGTTCGGTGTCGAGCTGTTTGGCATCAACGGGCCGGACATTGACGCTGAGCTGATCATGCTGACTCACCGTCTGTTGCGTCTGTTTGGCATCAGCGAGCATGTCACCCTGCAGCTCAACACCCTGGGTCAGAGCGCCGAGCGTGCCGCTTACCGCGATGCGCTGGTGGCCTATCTGGAGCAGTACAAGGAGCAGCTGGACGAAGAGAGCCAGCGCCGCATGTACAGTAACCCGCTGCGGGTGCTCGACTCCAAGGATGAAAAGGTGCAGGCCATTTTGGCGGGTGCCCCGCGTCTGTTCGACCATCTGGGCGAAGAGAGCCTGGCCCACTTCGAGGGGCTCAAGCGCCTGCTCGAGTCTGCCGGTATCAAATACGAAGTGAACGAGCGTCTGGTGCGTGGTCTCGACTACTACAACCTGACCGTGTTCGAGTGGGTCACCAGCAGTCTGGGTGCCCAGGGCACCGTCTGTGCCGGTGGTCGTTACGATGGTCTGGTGGAGCAGCTGGGCGGTCAACCGACCCCGGCCGTGGGCTTCGCCATGGGCATGGAGCGTCTGGTGCTGATGCTGGAAACTCTCGAGCTCAACGCCGATATCCGCCCGGCGGTGGATGTCTATCTGGCGATGGTGGGCGAGGGGACTGAGCAAGCTGGCTTCCAGCTGGCCGAGCGTCTGCGCGATGCCCTGCCGGACCTGCGCCTGATGAGCCACTGCGGTGGTGGCAACTTCAAGAAACAACTCAAACGTGCCGACAAGAGCGGCGCGGCAATCGCCCTGATCCTTGGTGAGACCGAGGTGCAAAACGGGGAGATCACTATCAAATATCTGCGTGGTCAGGCCGAGCAACAGACCGTCAAGGTTGACGCCGCCATTGCCCTGCTGGCAGCCAAAGGAGAGTAAGCTGTGGAAGTCTATACCACCGAAGAACAACAGGTTGAGGTTATCAAGGAGTGGTGGAAAGAGAACGGAACCTCGGTGATTGCCGGGACCGTGATCGGTCTGGTCGGTCTGTTCGGCTGGCGCTATTACAACCAGCACCAGCAAGAGACCATGGAGGCCTCCTCCCACTCTTACAACCAGGTGATTGAGCAGCTGGCCAAGGGCGATGCCGCCGGTTTCGAGCAGGCGCAGCAGTTTGTTACCGCCAACAAGGGTGACTCCTACGGTGAACTGGCCGCGTTGCAACTGGCTGCCGCTGCCGTCAAGGCGGGCAAGCTGGATCTGGCTGCCGAGCAGCTGGAGCTGGTGGCGACCACGGGTGACGAGAGCATTCGTCCCATCGTGGCGCTGCGTCTGGCCCGTGTACTGAATGATCAGGGCAAGGCAGATGAAGCACTGGCCAAGCTGGCGACCATCCAGAATGACGCCTTCAAGGCGCAGGTAGCCGAAGCCCGTGGTGATGTGCTGCAAAAGCAGGGCAAGACCGAAGAGGCTCGTGATGCCTATCAGGCGGCGGCCGATGCCGGCGGCCTGCAGGGTAGTGCCGAGCTCAAGCTGAAAATGGACGATCTGGCCCTGCCGGCCGTTGCGACTGGTGAGGCACCGGATGCGTAATCTATTCAAGATGGTGGCGCTGGGGGCTGCGGTCTCCTTCGCTCTGCAGGGTTGCTCCCTGTTCAGTTCCGAAGAGGATCTCAACCCGATGGCGCCGCTGCCCAAGGTTGAATCTGCCTTCACTGCCGACACCGCATGGTCATCTACTGTGGGTGATGGTATCGGTGACTTCTACTCCCAGCTCAAGCCGGTGGTGGAAGAGGATCGTATCTATGCGGCGGCCCGCGACGGCGATGTCAGCGCCTTTGACCGTGCCAGTGGCGATCGCCTCTGGACTGTCGATCTGGCAGACCTGCCGGTTAACGCCGACAAACGCAGTGCCCGCCTCTCTGGTGGTCTGGTCTCCCGTTACGGCAAGCTGTTCCTCGGCTCCGAGAACGGGGTGGTCTACGCCCTGAACGAAGAGAATGGTGAAGTGCTGTGGCAGACCAATGTGCCCGGCGAAGTGGTGGCAAGCCCCGCGGTGGAAGATGGCCGCGTGGTGGTGTTGACCACCTCCGGTCGCCTGATCGCCCTCGACACTGATGAAGGCAAGATGCAGTGGTCGCTCTCCGAAGAGCAGCCGCCGCTGACCCTGCGCAGTGCCGGTGCACCGGTGATCACCAATGGCGCCGTGATTTACGGTCGTGCCGATGGCAAGGTGGGCATCGCCCTGCTGAGCAATGGCCAGCCTGTGCGCCAGTCCAAGGTGGCTGATCCGCGCGGTGCTACCGAGCTGGACCGCATGGTTGACGTCGATGCCAGCCCGCTGATCGCCGGTGATGAGCTCTACGCCATCGCCTACAACGGTCAGTTGATGGCGCGCAAACTGATGACCGGCGATGAAGTGTGGAAGCGCAAGTATTCCGGCTATCGCGATCTGGCGATGACCGGAAATGCCATCGTGCTGACCGACAGTCGCAGCCACCTGTTTGCCATCGACCGTCGCAACGGTCTGGAGCTGTGGTCCAACACCCAGCTGGAAAATCGTACCGTCACTGCACCTGTCATCTTCGGTGACTATGTGGTGGTGGGTGATGTGGAAGGATACCTGTATTGGCTTGATCGTACCGACGGTACCATCAAGGCGATGCAGCAGCTCGATAGCAGTGGTCTCTACGCCGCCCCGCTGGTAGATGGCGAGACCCTGTATGTGCAGAGCCGTGACGGCAAGTTGTACGCCCTCAAGCGTCCTTGATCGTCAGATAATGTGAATATCCGGCTCCTGGTCTTCGGACCCGGAGCCTTTGTCGTCTTGAGAATGAGGCTTTTATGACTCCTGTAGTAGCCCTGGTGGGCCGCCCCAACGTGGGGAAATCCACCCTGTTTAACCGCTTGACCCGTACTCGGGATGCCCTGGTTGCCGATTTTCCCGGTCTGACCCGGGACCGTAAATACGGTCAGGCGAAGTTGGGCGAGCTGGAATTTATCGTGGTCGATACCGGCGGTATCGATGGCACCGAAGAGGGGATCGAGCTGAAGATGGCCGAGCAATCTCTGCTGGCCATCGAAGAAGCGGACGTCGTGCTGTTCATGGTGGATGCCCGTGCCGGCCTGACCGCGGCGGATCAAGCCATTGCCGAGCACCTGCGCAAGGCTCACAAGAAGGTATTTCTGGTGGCCAACAAGACCGACGGTATCGACGGTGATTCCGCGGTCTCCGAGTTCTACGGTCTGGCGCTGGGCGAGGTCTACCAGATCGCGGCCGCCCACGGTCGTGGCGTACTGAGCCTGCTGGAACTGGCCCTGGCTCCCCATCTGGAGACCCTGGTCGACTCCGCTACCGATGAAGATGCGCAGGATGAGGAAGAGGAGGACTTCGACGAAGAAGCCCTGCTGCGCATGGTGGCTGCCGGTGAACTCGATACCAAAGAGGACACCAAGGAGACCCCGTTCGCCGACCTGCCCATCAAGTTCGCCATCGTTGGTCGTCCCAACGTCGGTAAATCTACCCTGACCAACCGCATGCTGGGTGAAGATCGGGTCATCGTCTATGACATGCCCGGCACCACCCGTGACTCCGTTTACATTCCGATGGAGCGTGACGAGCAGAAGTATGTGGTCATCGACACCGCCGGTGTACGTCGTCGTGGCAAGGTGCACGAGACGGTGGAGAAGTTCTCCGTTATCAAGACCCTGAAAGCCATCGAAGATGCCAACGTCTGCCTGCTGGTGATCGACGCCCAGGAGACCATCACCGATCAGGACTTGAGCATCCTTGGCTATGTGCTCCACGCCGGTCGCTCCGTGGTGCTGGTGGTGAACAAGTGGGATGGTCTGGATCAGAAGGTGAAAGAGGATGTGAAGAACGAGCTGGATCGTCGCTTGGGCTTCATCGACTTCGCTCGCGTCCACTTCATCTCCGCCCTGCACGGCAGCGGTGTCGGCCATCTGTTTGAATCCATTCAGGAGGCTTACCAGTCCGCCACCCGTCGTACCAGCACGGCCATGCTGACCCGCATCATGCAGATGGCGCAGGAAGATCACCAGCCGCCGATGGTCAACGGTCGCCGCGTCAAGCTCAAGTATGCTCACGCCGGTGGCTACAACCCGCCGCGCATCGTGATCCACGGCAACCAGTTGAACGACTTGCCGGACTCCTACAAGCGGTATTTGATCAACTACTTCCGCAAGTCCCTCAAGATCATGGGCTCGCCGATCCGGGTCGAGTTCCAGGAGTCGGTCAACCCGTTTGAAGGGAAGAAGAACACCATGACCCTGAGTCAGGAACGTCAGCGCAAACGCCTGCTGAAGATGAAGAAGAAATAAGCCCTTGCGGCTGCCCTCACCGGCAGCCGCTTTGTTATCCTCGCCATGTTAAGGTGAGGAATAAGGGGAGGGGGATCTGCCATGGAACAAGACCATGGCAGATCCACTTTCGAGGAGTTGATTATGGAAGCCCTGTTTTGCCCGTCATGCCAGGCTGAACTGGATACCCGCAGCAAGGAGCAAACCTGTGGCCAGTGTCAGGCCAATGTCCGCGTCACGGCCATCTGCCCCACCTGCCAGCAGGAACTGGAGCGTCTCAAGGCGTGCGGCGCGGTGGATTACTTCTGCAACCACTGCAACTCGCTGATCTCCAAGCGGACGGTACAGTTCAAGGCGGCGCTGGTGTAAGACGATAATCAGGTGAGAAAGAAGATAAAAAAACCCGGCGAATGCCGGGTTTATGCTGTGTGCTCTGCAATAAGCAGGGTATAGGATCGATTTCTGCGCCACAGGTTGCGCTTGATGTCATTAAGCTTGAGTTTGCGTCTGGGGCTCCAGCTGCACTTCGCTTTTCTGACCAGACTGATTTTTCTACGTTTTTGCATCTTGGTCTCCTCCCAACTCAGGTGGCCATCCAGGCCTTGGGTCATTGATGGAGCCCATCCGAAATTGCTGTTATTTAATCTCTCAACATAATGAAAACAATGCGATTTCGGATAGGCTCCGATGTGAATCGATGGTAACAGAGAAGTTTGCGTGAAAACAGCCGAATAATGGCTGGTTAGCGCATGGTGATCTGATTGACCACTTCGGCGATGGCGGTGGGGCGCTCGGCCAGCTCGGGCTCGCTGTCGTTGTCGAGACTCTCCCGCTGATGTGCCTTCTGCTGCTCGTTGTCGAGCCAGAGCAGACTCTGGTAATACTGGCGCACGTTGTTGACATAGTTACGTGCCTCGCTGCCACGGGCATAGCCATAACGCACCTTGCGGTGCCAGCGCGCTTGCTGCAGCAGCGGCAGCACCTCTTTCACGTCGCTCCAGGCGTCAGGATTCTTGCCGAGCTCTTTGGTCAGGCGGCGGGCATCCATCATGTGGCCGTAACCGATGTTGTAGGCGGTGAGGGCAAACCACACCTTCTCGTCATCGGGCACCGAATCCGGCACCTTCTCCATCATCTGTTGCAGATAGAGGGAGCCACCCTTGATGCTCTCTTCCGGATGAAGCCGGTCGTTGACTCCCATCGCCTTGGCGGTGGGCTCGGTCAGCATCATCATGCCGCGCACGCCGGTGTAAGAGCGGGCCTGCGGGTCCCAGTGAGACTCCTGATAGCTGATGGCGGCGAGCAGACGCCAGTCGATATTCTTGGCGTGAGTCTGGAACAGCGGCTGGTACTTGGGCAGCAGGCTCTTGGCGCGCTTGAGGAAGGTGCGGGTATCGACAAAGTCGAAGTTCTGCACGTGGCCGAAGTACTTCTCGTCCAGCTTGGCGATGGCACCATCCATAAAGCGCTGACCGAAGAAGTCGATCACGCTGGCATAGAGGCTGTCATCGGGCAGCTTGCTCATGGCCCAGGCAACGGTCTGCTTCTGGGCCAGGGTCAGCCCCTCGGTGAGCTCCGGGTAGTAGCGCTGGGTACGGGCCAGCACGGTATCCTGCACCACCGTGTAGTCAATCTTGCCATCCACCACCTGCTTGAGCAGCTCCTCCACATCGGCGTTGTCGCTGGTGCTCCAGGCTAGTTTCGGATTTTCTTTGCTCATCTCTTTGAGCAGGTCTTCCCCGGTGGAGCCGGCGGCCACCACCAGCTTGCCCTTGATATCGTTCAATGAGGCCGGCTTGGGTTTGCCGTTGCGGTAGACCAGTTTGGGGGAGACCTGGTAGAAGCCCGGGCCGAAGCGAAACAGCTCGCGCCGCTCGGGAGTGACCATGATGGCGGCAGCCGCCAGATCGAGTTTGCCCTTTTTCAGCAGGGTGACAAGTTGATCAGTAGTGTCGACCGGGATGATGGTGAGTTTCACCCCCAACCAGTCGGCATAATTTTGCGCCAGCTCGTAATCGAACCCCTGGGCGAGGTCGTCACGCTGGTAATAGGAGGTGGGACCATAGATGGTGCCAACCCGGATCTCGCCTCGCTGGCGGATCTGCTCCAGCTGGCTGGAGGGGCTATAGAAGTCGCAGCCAACCAGCGTCAGCGTCAACAACAGCCCGATAAACAGTCGAAAAATGCAGCGCAAGTAGGTGAGTACCTTTGTTGAAAAAATCGGCATTTGTCAAAAAAGAGGCACCTTTATACCAGAGAGTGTGCGCAGAGTCACACTGCACGAAGTGAGAAAAACGTTTGTCCGCTGTGAGCCAGATCCCTATAATACGCGCGTCTCAATTCCCCCCCACTTTAAAACTTGGTGAGAAAGGTCATATGGATATCTTGCGTGGTGCCCCAGCACTGTCTGATTTTCGTGTCCAAAAACTGCTGCAACGCTTCGCACAGATGAGAAATGAGAGTGGAGTAGAGAGCGGAGTAGAGATAGAGGATGTCTATGCCGAGTATGTGCACTTTGCCGAGCTGACAAGCCCCCTCTCTCCCCCCGAGCGAGCGACCTTGGGCCAGCTCTTGCGCTACGGCCCGACCATCCCCGAACACACCCCCAGCGGTCAGCTGTTTCTTGTTACCCCCCGCCCCGGCACTATCTCCCCCTGGTCTTCCAAAGCAACCGACATCGCCCACAACTGCGGCCTGAAACAGGTCAAGCGGCTGGAGCGTGGTATTGCCTACTACCTGACCATCAAGGGGCTGGGTGAGCTGAGTGCCGCCCAGCGCAGCGCCATTGCCGCCGTGCTCCATGATCGAATGATGGAAGTGGTGTTTGCCGAGATGAGCGAAGCCGCCGCCCTGTTTGCTCACCACGAGCCGCGCCCCTTCACCCAGGTGGATGTGCTGGGCGGTGGTCGCGCAGCCCTGGCCGAAGCCAACGTGGCGCTTGGTCTGGCGCTGGCCGACGACGAAATCGACTATCTGGTGGAGAACTTCACCAAGTTGGGTCGCAACCCCAACGACATCGAGCTCTACATGTTCGCCCAGGCGAACTCCGAGCACTGCCGTCACAAGATCTTCAATGCCGACTGGACCATTGATGGCGAACAGCAGCCCAAGTCGCTGTTCAAGATGATCAAGAACACCTTCGAGCAGACGCCGGATCATGTCCTCTCTGCCTATAAAGACAACGCCGCCGTGATGGAAGGGAGCCTGGGTGGCCGCTTCTTCCCGAGCCCGGCCAACGGCGAATACCAGTATCACCAGGAACAGGTCGACATCCTGATGAAGGTGGAGACCCACAACCACCCGACCGCCATCTCCCCGTTCCCGGGCGCAGCTACCGGCTCCGGCGGCGAGATCCGCGACGAGGGTGCCACCGGTCGCGGTGCCAAGCCCAAGGCGGGTCTGGTCGGTTTCTCCGTCTCCAACCTGCGCATTCCCGGCTTCGAGCAGCCCTGGGAGCAGGATTTCGGCAAGCCGAGCCGCATTGTCAGCGCCTTTGACATCATGCAGGAGGGGCCGCTCGGCGGCGCCGCGTTTAACAACGAGTTCGGCCGTCCGGCCATTCTCGGCTACTTCCGTACCTTCGAAGAGGAGGTGCCGAGCCACAACGGCGTCGAGGTGCGTGGCTACCACAAACCCATCATGCTGGCTGGCGGCATCGGCAACATCCGCACCGAACATGTCCAGAAAGGGGATATCCCGGTCGGTGCGGCGCTGATCGTGCTGGGCGGCCCGGCGATGAACATCGGTCTGGGTGGTGGTGCCGCATCCTCCATGGCCTCCGGCCAGTCAGCCGAAGATCTCGACTTTGCCTCGGTGCAGCGTGATAACCCCGAGATGGAGCGCCGTTGCCAGGAGGTGATCGATCGCTGCTGGCAGCTGGGTGACGACAACCCTATCGTCTTTATCCACGATGTGGGGGCGGGCGGTCTTTCCAACGCCATGCCGGAGCTGGTCAACGACGGTGAGCGCGGTGGTCGTTTCGATCTGCGCGCCATCCAGAGCGATGAGCCGGGCATGAGCCCGCTGGAGATCTGGTGCAACGAATCCCAGGAGCGTTACGTGCTGGCGGTAGCGCAGGACAAGCTGCCGCTGTTCAAGGCGCTGTGCGAGCGTGAGCGCGCCCCCTATGCCGTGATCGGTACCGCGACCGAAGAGAAGCATCTGACCCTCTCTGACAGCCACTTTGACAATCAGCCCATCGATCTGCCGCTGGACGTGCTGCTCGGCAAGGCGCCCAAGATGCACCGCGACGTGGTGACTCTGCCTGCACAAGGCAAAGCGCTCCAGCTCGATGGCATCACTTTGAGTGACGCGGCCGAGCGGGTACTGCGCCTGCCGACCGTGGCGGAGAAGTCCTTCCTTATCACCATCGGCGATCGCAGCGTGACCGGTCTGGTCAATCGCGACCAGATGGTTGGCCCCTGGCAGATCCCGGTGGCCGATTGCGCCGTCACCGCTGCCACCTACGACAGCTATCACGGCGAAGCCATGTCCATGGGCGAGCGTACCCCGGTGGCGCTGCTCTCCCACGCCGCCTCCGCTCGCATGGCGGTGGCGGAAGCGCTCACCAACCTGGCGCCGGCTCATATCGGGTCGCTGAAGCGGGTCAAGCTCTCCGCCAACTGGATGGCCGCTGCCGGTCACCCGGGGGAAGATGCCGGTCTCTATGAGGCGGTCAAAGCGGTAGGTGAGGAGCTCTGCCCGGCCTTGGGCATCACCATTCCGGTGGGCAAGGACTCCATGTCCATGAAGACCCGCTGGCAGCAGGATGGCAAGGAGCACAGCGTCACCTCGCCGCTCTCCCTGCTCATCTCCGCCTTTGCCCGGGTCGAGGATGTGCGCAACACAGTCACGCCACAACTGCGTACCGATCTCGGTGAAACCGACCTTATCCTCATCGACCTTGGCAATGGCAAGCAGCGCCTCGGCGCCTCGGCGCTGGCGCAGGTCTATCGCCAGCTGGGTGATAAGGCGCCGGATCTCGACAATCCGGTCCAGCTCAAGGGCTTCTTCAACGCCATTCAGGCGCTGGTGGCCGATCGCAAGCTGATCGCCTACCACGACCGCTCCGACGGCGGCCTGTTCGTCACCCTGACCGAAATGGCGTTTGCCGGCCACTGCGGCCTCGACATCCAGCTCGATCGCATCGGCGGCGAGCTGCTGCCGGCGCTGTTCAACGAAGAGCTGGGCGCCGTCATTCAGGTGCGTCGTGAAGATAAAGAGGCGGTGATGACCCTGCTGGCCGGTCACGGTCTGGCGGCCTGCTCCCATGTGCTCGGTACCGTGCGCGAAGGGGACCTCATCACCCTGCAGCGGGGCGGTCAGGAGGTCTATCGTGCCAGCCGTACCGCACTTCGCACCATCTGGGGTGAGACCAGCTGGCAGATGCAGCGCCTGCGCGACAATCCCGAGTGTGCCGACAGTGAGCACGCGGCACGTCAGGACGCCACAGATCCGGGTCTGCATGCCAAGCTGACTTACAACCCGTCCGAGGATGTGGCAGCCCCTTACATTGCCCGCGGGGTCTCCCCCCGTCTGGCGGTGCTGCGCGAGCAGGGGGTCAACTCCCATGTGGAGATGGCGGCGGCGTTCGATCGTGCCGGTTTCGCGGCGGTCGATGTCCATATGAGCGACATTCTCTCCGGTCGCATCAAGCTGGAGGAGTTCCAGACCCTGGTGGCCTGTGGCGGCTTCTCCTACGGTGACGTGCTGGGTGCGGGGGAAGGCTGGGCCAAGTCCATCCTGTTCAACGACAACGCCCGCGAGCAGTTCCAGCGCTTCTTCGAGCGTGGTGATACCCTCTCTCTGGGTGTCTGCAACGGTTGCCAGATGATGTCCAACCTGCGAGACCTCATCCCGGGTGCCGATCTCTGGCCGCGCTTTGTGCGCAACCGCTCCGAGCGCTTCGAGGCCCGCTTCAGTCTGGTTGAGGTGCAGGAGTCCCCATCGGCCTTCTTCGCCGGCATGGCAGGCTCGGTGATGCCCATTGCCGTTTCCCACGGAGAAGGGCGTGTCGAGGTGCGCGATGCCGCTCACCTGAGCGCACTGCAGCAGAGCGGTCTGGTAGGGCTGCGCTTTGTCGACAACCGCGGCAGCGTGACCGAACAGTACCCGGCCAACCCGAATGGCTCGCCGGATGGTATCACCGCCGTGACCACTACCGATGGCCGTGCCACCATCATGATGCCGCACCCGGAGCGGGTGTTCCGCACCGTGGCCAACTCCTGGCACCCCGACAACTGGGGCGAGGACGGCGCCTGGATGCGGATGTTCCGCAACGCCCGGGTTCGTCTGGGTTAATAGAGACAGCACCAGCGCATAAAAACAGAAACCGGCCAATTGGCCGGTTTTTTATCCGTGTCGTTACGGCTTGCCGAGCGGTTGGGGGATAAAGTCTCCCCGGTCGAGGATCCGCAGACAGGCATCCACCACATCCGCATCGAGCTGATGGCCGCGCATCTGGATGATCTGCTCCCTGGCCTGGGGAATGCCGAGGGCGGCGCGATAGGGGCGATCCGAGGACATGGATTCGACGATATCGGCGACGGTGAGGATGCGGGCCTCCAGCAGGATCTCATCCCCCTTGAGTCCCAGCGGATAGCCGGAGCCATCGAGATACTCGTGGTGCTGGTGGATCATCCGGGCGATGGGCCAGGGGAAGTCGATATCCTTGAGCACCAGATAGCCGATGGCGGGGTGTTCCTTGACCAGCTCGAACTCCAGTGGCGTGAGGCGTTCCGGTTTGGTGAGAATTTCAGCCGGTACCTGGATCTTGCCGATATCGTGCACCATGGCGCCCAGATAGATCCCCCGCAGCCGCTTCTCTTCCAGCCTGAGCTCCCGGCCGATGGCTTGGGCCAGCTTGGCCACATGTTTCTGATGGCCAGCGGTATAGGGATCGCGCTGCTCCAGCACGGCGGCGATGGCACCCAGCGCATCTTCCAGTGCCAGCTCCAGCTGGCGGGCATGGAAGATCTTCTCCTGTTGCGAGCGCAGATAAGCCTGCTGGGTATGGCGCGCCTGCAGGCCATAGGTGAGGTAGTCGGTCAGCTGGATGAAGAGCTGCTCCTCCTCCTGGCTGAACAACCGCGGCTGGTCGCTGTGAATGATCAGCGCACCGGCCAGATCCTCCTGCAGTGGCAAGGGGATCAGCAGGCGGGAACGCAACGGGTGGTGGCCGGTATGGGGCCGCTCGTGGAAGATCACCTGATTGAGACGCCGCTGGTGGAGGATGGCCTGGGTGAGGGCCTCATCGTTCAACCACAGCGTTTGTTCCGAGGCATCGGCACTGCCTGCCTGCGCCACGATCCTCGGCGGTTGGGCGAGTTCGGGCTGGCCTTGCAGCACTGCCACCAGCGGAAAACGGTCATCGACGGCGATGGCATCGCAGATATCCTGCAGCAGTTGCGGCTCATCGCCCGGTTTGAGCAGGGCGTGGTGGGCGCGGCTGATCGCCTGCTGGGTCCAGCTGTACTGTTGCAGTTTCTCCTGCTGCCACTTCTGCTCGGTAATGTCTTCGAAGAAGACGCCGACCCCCACGATACTCCCCGCCTCATCACGCAGGGGAAACTTGGTGGTGCTGAGCCAGCGGGCTTCTCCCCCCTTCAGATAGGGCTCTTCGATGTGCTGGTGTATCCCCTCGCGCATGACTCGGGCGTCATCCTCCCGATAGCGTTGTACCAGTTCGGGGGGAAAGAAGTCGCAGTCATTCTTGCCCACCAGTGCCTCTGGGGAGAGGGCGAGATCCGCCGCCAGCAGGCGGTTGCCCGCAATGTAGCTGAATCGGGTGTCTTTGAGCAGCACCCGATAGGGAAGCTGATCCATCACCTGGGTCAGCAACAGCGCCGAGGAGGGGAGCGCATCGGTCAGTGGGTGGGGGAGTGCACAGGAGGTGAGAAGTTCGGACATCTTATCCCGCCTTGTCTGTAAGTTGACTGATGGGAGGGCCGAAGTGGTAGCCAGTCTGCCAGAGCACGATACAGCTGTTGACCACTTTTTCATCGTAATGGATCCCGGCATAGCGGGTCAGTTCGGCAATGGCGTCACTCAGGGGCATGGCCCGGCGGAACGGGCGATGGGAGGTCATGGCGATCAGCGAGTCGGCCACCCGGATAATGCGCGCCTCCAGGGTAATGGCGTTGCCCGCCAGCCCCTGCGGATAGCCGCTGCCATCGAGGTTTTCGTGGTGCTGCAGCACTATGGTGGCGATGGGCCAGGGGAAGTCGATCTGTTTGAGAATATCGTGGCCGGCCTGGGGGTGCTGCTTGATCAGTTCGAACTCCACCGGCCGCAATTCACGTGGGCGGGTGATGATCTCGGTGGGGATCTGCAGCAGGCCGATATTGTGCACCATGGCCGCCAGTCCTAGCGCATCCAGCCGCTCTTGCCGCAGTTGCATGGCCTGCCCGATGGCCAGTGCCAAATCGCGCACCCTCAGCTCATGGCCCGCACTGTTGCGATCCTTGTGGCTGATGGCGCTGGCGAGGGCACTGATGGTCTGGAACAGCAGCTCACGCTGGTGGCGCTCGCTCTCCTTGAGGCGGGTGATGTCGACCAGGGTGCCGATGATGCCGGCAACCATCCCCTGATGGTCATAGAAGAGATCCTTGAAGCAGATGACCTGATAGCGCATGCCATTGCGATCATGCAACTGCTGTTCGATGCACTGGGGCTGGCGACTTCGCAGCAACTCGGCTTCCCGCATGCTGTAGGCCTCGGCAAGCCCGACTGGCAGCAGCTCCTCGACCCGTCGACCCAGCAGCGCCTCCTTGCCGATGCCGATCACCTGATTGAAGGCCTGGTTGCAGCCCAGAAATCGCCCTTCGATATCTTTGTAGAACACCGGGATCGGGATAGCCTTGAGCAGGGATTCGTTGAAGTGTTTCAGATCCTTCAGTTCGGCCTGCTGACGCAGGGCGAGCAGCTCGCTGTCCTTGCACAGGGAAATGGCGCGGGCCAGGTTGCCGAGCACCGGGCTGAACAGATGACAGACCGGTACGATCTGCTGATGTGGCTGGGGGGCGAGCAGCAAGATGAGATAACCCCCTTCAACCTTGAGCCGATAGGCAAATTGGTAGGGACGGCTGCCTGGCAGGGGAAGCGTCTGTTGCAGCAGGCAGTGCTCCTCCTCGCTGACCCACCCAGGCAGTGGCAGGGTGGTGCCTGTGTGCTGGCGCAGCTGCTCGTCGCCGATCACCTTGAGCTGCTTGTATCCCTCCCGTTGTTGCTGCAATACCGCGCCAACCGGCGTGGCGCAGTGATGCATGAAGCGTTGCAGTACCTTGGTGAGCAGCGCATCCAGCGTGACTTCACGCCCGATGCAGAGCGCCAGATCGCAGACGATGGCCATGGCGTGGTCGTTGTTCATATCACTGCCCCGTTACAGAGAATGGCGCCGTTATGAAATTGGGGGTAATCCCCATGGCGCACGCTGCCAATTTCGCCAAGGGAGAGGGCTCCTGCCAGATCGCCGGCCCCCGAGTGGGTCAGCAGGGTGCGCAGCTCGGTCACCGTCTGCTGGTCGAAGTGCAGCTGGCGTCCTGCGCAGTAGTAGACCTCCAGCAAGTGTGCCCGGGTGAGGGTTTGTTGCTGGTTGAGGCGCCTGGCCAGTGAGCAGGCATGTTCGGTGGCACTCTCCGGTGCCTTCAGCAGGGTGAGGATGCTGTGCTCCGCGACCTCGCCGGCGCAGAGCAGGGCGCCGTCATCGTTTGCCTCGACGGGGATCCTGACAATCACATCCCCGTTGGCCCGCAGCAGGCCCAGTGGCATGTGCACCACGAAACGGTAGAGCTCCTCGCGTACCATAGTGTGCTGGAATTGCTGGCGGATCAGCCCCTGATATTTTTGAAAGGCCGGTTGCCAGTCGATGTAGGCAATCTTGTTCGCTTCACTGCTGGTGGCCAGCATCGGTTGGGCCGAGAGTTGGTAACCATGTTCCAGAAAGGGAAAGCTGTTGCTGGGCAGCAGCGTGCAGGTGACCCCGTAGGCAAGTTGCCGTTGATTGTCGAACAGGCAGGCAAGGGGGGTGAAGCTGCCGCTGCCTGCGTTGGCGCCGGCATAGTTGATGCGATTGGCCAGTTGCAGATAAAGCGCATCCAGAATGGAGGCGATATTGGGAATGAGGTTGTCGAAGGTCAGAAACAGGGTTGGTGGCGGCGAAGGGGTTGGCCAGGTGGCCAGCATGCTCTCCACCTGTTCCGCAATCCGGTGGGCAAGGGATGCAGCGCTGGCCTGCGATGTCAGGGGCAGCAGTGTGGCGTGATAGGGGTTGGCTCTGGGCAGTAGCCAGGCCCCTTGCGGCAACAATCCTTGCGCACCGATCAGCTGGGGGAAAATGGCGCCATCCAGGGCGATGTTGAAGTCGCGGCACAACTGCTGCAACAGGGGAACCTGCGCGCAATCCTGTTCGGCCAGCAGTATGGTCAGCTTGCCTCCTTGCAAGGGTGCCAGCGTGGCGGCCAGTTCTGTCGGGTTAAATTGGCAAACGTAGAGTTGCTTCATCAATCTGAACTCCATTCCAGAATATAACCAATATATCAATAAGGAATTCAAGAGGGTATGAGGATCTCGCCCGGTTCTGGTTGTATGGCAAAAACCATGATGGGTATCACCCTCGCTGACTGATCTGTCATTTGCTGGCTCGCGGAGTGCGCGATGCTGTCGGACCGGAAATAGAAAACCGGCAGCCAAGGCTGCCGGTTTTGCGGGTAATGAGGGGGAGTGACGGTAAAGGTTACTGCAATACCACGTGCTGGAACCCTTGTACCAGGCTGATGACCGGCTGGGGATAGAGCCCCAGCAACACCACCAGCGCTGCAGAGAGCAGCACTACCAAACCACCGGAGGAGAGTGCCCAGTCGGCGCTGGCATCGCGCTGCTGCATACCCGGTTCGCGCAGATAGAGGGTCACCATCACCTTGAGGTAGTAGTAGAGACCCAGTGCGCTGCCGAGCACGATGGCACCGGAGAGCCACCAGAGCTGGGCTTCGACCGTCACCCCGATAAGGTAGAACTTGCCGATAAAGCCGAGGGTCATCGGGATGCCCGCGAGTGACAACATCATCACCGTCAGTACGGCAGTCAGATAGGGGCGCTTCCAGAACAGGCCGCGATAGCTGTGCAGGGAGTCTGCATCCTTGCCGCGATAGGGGCTCGACATCATGCTCACCACCCCAAAGGCACCCAGGCTGGTGAACAGATACATCAGCAGGTAGACCCCGGCTGCTTCCACCGGCATCTGGCCGAATCGGCTCGCCACGATCACCGCCAGCAGGTAACCGAAGTGGGAGATGGAGGAGTAACCCAGCATCCGTTTGACGTTGGTCTGCACCAGGGCCAGTAGGTTGCCGACCATGATGGAGATGACCGCCATGGCTGCCAGCAGCCAGTGGATCATGGGATCGCTCGCCGCTGGTACCGCCAGATAGAAGCGCAGCAGCACGGCAAAGACCGCCACCTTGCTGACGGTGGCGAGGAAGGTGGCGACCGGTGCCGGGGCACCTTCGTAGACATCCGGGGTCCAGAGATGGAAGGGGGCCAGGGAGAGTTTAAAGGCAAAGCCGACCAGCATTAACCCCAAACCGCCCATCAGCAGCGGATGGTGAGCCGGGCTCTCGGCCAGGGTCTGCCCCAGGGCTGCAAAGCTCAGGCTGCCTGCCTGCGCATAGAGCAGCGCCATGCCAAACAACAGGAAGGCGGTGGCGGCGGCAGAGAGCACCATGTATTTCACCGCGGCTTCCAGCGAGTGGCGCTCGCGGTAGGCGTAACCCACCAGACCGAACATTGGCAGGGTCAGCATCTCGATCCCGATAAAGAGAGAGGCGAGGTGACGGGAGCTGGCTAGCACCAGACCACCAGCGGTGGCGATCAGCAGCAGCAGGAAGAACTCCTCCCGGTTGTCCGGGTAGGTTTTCAGCCAAGATTGACCGAAGGTACAGGTGGCCAGGGCGCCGATGAGCACCAGTCCCATGTAGAAGACGGCGTAACTGTCCACTTGCAGCAGCGGGGTGACCCCCTGATCCCCCTGCGCCATCACGATGGGCAGCGAGAACAGAGCAAGGTTGAGGCCAACAATGGTCACGGTAAAGGCGGTGGTGACACAGCGGCGCCAGGCGATGGCCAGCATCAGGGCCGCCATGGCCCCGGTGGTCAACAGCAGGGGAAGCAGTGCCAGCAGTTGGGAAGCGGAGAAAGTCATTGCAGGGCTCCAGCAGTCGGCAGCAGATACCAGTGCAGCACGTTGATAAGGCTGCTGCTGGCGGTGTCAATCACGGGTTGGGGATAGAGGCCAAGCAGAACCAGCAGGCCCGCGATCACCATCATCATGGTCAGCTCGCGGCGATCCAGTCCCTTGAGCATGCTCTCATCCTTGGCGGGGCCAAAGCAGGCGCGCTGCAACATGATGAGAGAGTAGACCGAGGCCAGTACCAGACCGAAGGTGGCGACTGCCGTGATGACAGGGGCAACCTGGAAGCTGCCGACCAGGATCAGGAACTCGCCGACAAAGTTGCCGGTGCCCGGCATGCCGAGCGACGCCACCGAGAAGAAGAGCATCACGCCGGGCAGATAGCGCAGGCGTCCCCACAGGCCGCCCATCTGGCGCAGATCCCGGGTGTGCAACCGCTCGTAGAGCTGACCGCAGAGGATAAAGAGGCCGGCAGCCGAGAGACCGTGGGCGATCATCTGCACCACGGCGCCCTGCAGGGCCAGCTCGCTACCCGAGTAGATAGCGATCATCACAAAACCCATGTGGGAGATGCTGGTGTAGGCTACCAGCCGTTTGATGTCGGTCTGGGCAAAGGCCACGATGGCACCGTAGACGATCCCGATCAGGCCAAGCACCATGGCGTAGGGAGCAAATTCGGCGGACGCTTCGGGGAAGAGCGGCAAGGCAAAGCGCAGCAGACCGTAGGCGGCGGTTTTCAGCAAAATACCGGCGAGATCCACCGAACCTGCGGTCGGCGCCTGACTGTGGGCATCCGGCAGCCAGCCGTGCAGCGGTACCAGCGGCATCTTGACCGCGAAGGCGATAAAGAATCCCAGCATCAGCAGCCACTGAACGCCCTTGCTCATCGGGGTATTGAGCAGCTCCAGATAGTTGAAGGTGAAGACTCCGGTGGCATGCTGGTGGGTCAGCACCAGCCCGATGATGGCCACCAGCATGATAAGGCCGCTCACCTGGGTGTAGATGAAGAACTTGGTTGCGGCGTTGATCCGTGATTTGCCGTCAGTGACCGAGTGGCCCCAGAGCGCAATCAGGAAGTACATGGGAACCAGCATCATCTCCCAGAAGAAGAAGAAGAGGAACAGATCCAGCGCCATAAAGACCCCGAGCACGCCACCCAGGATCCAGAGCAGGTTCAGATGGAAGAAGCCGATGCGCTGCACGATCTCTTTCCACGAACAGAGAATGGCCAGTACTCCGATAAAGCAGGTGAGGATCACCATCAAGAGCGACAGGCCATCCACCGCCAGATGCAAAGAGATGCCGAAGCGGGGGATCCACGGCAGGCGCCACTCGGCGGCCCAGGCGGAGGCAGCACCGGAGACGCCCGCGCTGTCGAGGCCGGTCGTGGCAAGGGAGAAATCACCACTTAGCCAGATGGCACAGGAGAGCAGCAGGCTGGCGCTCATGGAGAGCAGGGCAACCCAGCGGACAAACTGCCCGCCGAGACGCTCCATCTGCCAGCAGAGCAAGCCGCCGATAAAAGGAATTAGCAAGATCCAGAGTAAGGTCACGGTATCAGCTCTCGTTCAAGTTCATATGAGATTGCGCTCCCTGTTCCATCAGGGAGAGCAAACAGCCTGGCTGTATGATTGTCCGGTTGTTCATCGCGTTACCCCAGCAGCAACAGCGCCAGCACCAGCACGGCGCCGATCCCCATGGAGGCGGCATACCAGCGCAACTTGCCGGTCACGGTCCAGGCCAGCAGCTGGTTGCCACGCAGGGCAAACCAGGCGGGCAGGCCCATCATCCAGTCCAGCGGGTCTCGGGCCAGCAGCCGGGTCGCCAGCAGATAGGGTTTGACCCACAGCTGGTCGTAGAGCCAGTCAAAGCCCCAGGCGTTGAACCAGAGGGTGCTGAGCAGGCGGCCCGGCGCGCTGTTGGCAATGGAGGTGGCCAGACGGCGCTCACCAAGGAACAGAAACGCGGCCAGCACAATGCCAGCAATGGCAATGATGCCGGAGGCTACCTCCAGCGCATGGCGACCCTCTTCGATATGGTCCCCCGGGCCTGCGGGTAGTACACCTGCCAGTGGCGGGGTGATCAGCGCGCCTATGCCGGTGGAGAGCACCAGCAATACCAGCAGCGGCAGATGGTGAGCCAGACCGTGGCCCGCATGTGCTTTGGTCTGCTCTTTGCCATGGAAGGCGATAAAGATCAGCCGGAAGGTGTAGAGCGAGGTGAGGAATGCCCCTAGCAGACCTGCCCACAGCAGCGCGCTTTGGCCAGAGGCTTCTACTTGCCACAGGATGGCGTCCTTACTGTAGAAACCGGAAGTGACCAGCGGCAACGCCGCCAGCGCAGAGCCCCCCACCAGGAAGCAGGCATAGACCAGTGGCAAACTCTTGCGCAGGCCCCCCATCTTGAAGATGTTCTGCTCGTGGTGGGTCGCGACGATGACGGCACCGGCGGAGAGGAACAGCAGCGCCTTGAAGAAGGCGTGGGTCATCAGGTGGAAGATGGCCCCTTCCCATGCGCCGACACCCAGTGCCAGAAACATGTAGCCAATCTGGCTCATGGTGGAGTAGGCGAGGATCCGCTTGATATCGGTCTGAACCAGCGCGGCAAAGCCTGCCAGCACTAGGGTGATAGCGCCAACCAGCCCGACCAGATGGAGGATCTCTGGCGCCAGCAGGAACAGGCCGTGGGTACGGGCAATCAGGTAGACACCGGCGGTCACCATGGTGGCGGCGTGGATCAGCGCTGAGACAGGGGTCGGGCCTGCCATCGCATCCGCCAGCCAGGTTTGCAGCGGCAGCTGTGCCGATTTGCCGACCGCGCCGCCCAAGAGCATCAGGCAGGCCAGCGACAGGGCAGGGGAGCCCTCGGCAAACAGGGTCGGGGCACGAACCAGCAGCTCGTGGATATTGAGGGTGCCCAGCTCCCGATAGAGGATAAACAGGCCGATGGCGAGGAAGACATCACCCACCCGGGTCACGACAAATGCCTTGAGGGCCGCTGCGCCGTTCTTGCGATCCTTGTAGTAGAAGCCGATCAGCAGATAGCTGCACAGCCCTACCCCTTCCCAGCCGAGGTAGACAAACAGCAGGTCATCAGCCAACACCAGAAACAGCATGCTGGCGATAAAGAGGTTGGTGTAGGTAAAGAAGCGGGAGTAGCCCTCTTCACCGCGCATATACCAGGAGGCGAACAGGTGGATAAAGAAACCGACCCCGGTCACCACCCCCAGCATGGTCAGCGACAGGCCATCCAGTGCCAGCGAGAAGCTCGGGGTAAAGTTGCCCACCGCCATCCATTGCCACAGGCGCTGGATATAGACGCCCCCCTCTGGCGGGTTGCCCAGAAAGTCGATGCCCACCCACAGGGTAGTGAGGGCCGACAGGCCAATGGAGCCTACCCCGATCAGCGCCGAGGTACGCTCGCCAAACCGGCCGAGGGAGAAGGCCAACACCAGCCATCCCAGCAGCGGAAATAGAAAAGTCAGATATAAGAGGCTCATCCGCGCATCTCGCTCACAGTGTCCACGTTCAGGGTGTGGTAACGACGATAGAGCAGCAGTAACAGGGCAAGGCCGATACTGGCCTCCGCTGCCGCCAGAGAAATCACCAGGATATACATGATCTGGCCATCGGCTTGGGCCCAGCGGCTACCCGCCACCACAAACGCCAGTGCCGAGGCATTCATCATGATCTCGATACTCATCAGGATGTAGAGCAGGTTGCGGCGGATCAGCAGACCGCACAAGCCGATGCAGAAGAGCACCGCGGCCAGCAGGAGGCCGTGCTCCATAGGGATTCCATTCATTGCTGACCTCCTTCTTGTGCAGAGCGGGATGCTGTGCGGGGGACGGAGAGCACTTCACCGCTCTTCTCTTCCCGACCCAGGTGATAGGCGGTTACCAGACCCGCCAGCAGCAGGATGGAGGCAAGCTCCACTGCCAGCACATAGGGGCCAAAGAGCTCGACACCTACCTGCTTGGCGGTCACCTCGGTCACTCCGGTCAGGCCCCCGGTCACTCCGAGAATGCCGTGGGCCAGAAAGCCCAGCAGGATCAGCGAGAGCAGGGCTGGGCCCCCCCAGGTCATGGGGGTGAGCCACTTTTTCTCCTGTGCCTGGGCACTCCCCAGGTTCAGCATCATCACCACGAACACGAACAGCACCATGATGGCGCCGGCGTAGACGATCACCTGCAGGGCGCCCGCAAAGGCGGCACCCAGGCAGAAGAAGATCATGGCCACGGCGATGAGGGAGATGATGAGATTGAGCAGCGCATGCATGGGATTGCTGGTGCTGATCACCCGCAGCGTGCTGTAAATGGCCACCAGGGCCGAGGCATAAAATGCCAGTTCCATGATTGACTCCTCAGGGCAGCAGGCTCTTGACATCGATGGGCTTGGCTTCGTTTTCGGCATCCCCTTTCGGCTTGCCGTCGATGGCCATCCCGCTCATGCGATAGAAGTTGTAGTCCGGGTATTTGCCGGGCCCGCTGATCAGCAGATCTTCCTTCTCGTACACTAGATCCTGGCGGCGATACTCACCCATCTCGAAATCCGGTGTCAGCTGGATGGCGGTGGTGGGGCAAGCCTCTTCACACAGGCCGCAGAAGATGCAGCGAGAGAAGTTGATGCGAAAGAACTCCGGATACCAGCGACCATCTTCCCGCTCGGATTTTTGTAGCGAGATGCAGCCGACCGGGCAGGCAACTGCGCAGAGGTTGCAGGCCACGCAGCGCTCGTCCCCGTCGGGGTCGCGGGTCAGCACGATGCGACCGCGGTAGCGGGGGGCGGCATAGACTGCCTGCTCCGGATAGTTGAGGGTTTCACGGGGCCGCCAGGCATGGGAGAAGACCATGGCCAGACTGCGTAACTGGGTGCCGACACCCTGAATAATGCTCACAATTTTCATATTGAGTGCCTCACTGCGCACTTATCAGTACAACTGCCGCGGTGACCAGCATATTGATCAGGGTCAGCGGCAAGCAGACTTTCCAGCCAAACGACATCACCTGGTCAAAGCGCGGGCGAGGCAGGGAGGCCCGCAGCAGGATGAAGAACACCATGAAACAGGCGGTCTTCAGGGCAAACCAGATGAAGGGGGGCAGCCAGGGGCCGTGCCAGCCACCGAAGAAGAGGGTCACGATGAGCGAGGAGATCAGCACGATGCCGATATATTCGCCCACGAAGAAGAGACCCCACTTCATCCCCGCATACTCGATGTGATAGCCGTCGGCGAGCTCCTGCTCGGCTTCTGGCTGATCGAACGGGTGACGGTGGGTGACGGCGACACCGGCAAACAGGAAGGTGACAAAGCCCAGGATCTGGGGCACCACGTTCCACAAGTCTGCCTGTGCCTCGACGATATCCCGCAGGTTGAAACTGCCGGTCTGGATCACAATCCCCATCAGCGACAAGCCCAGAAACACCTCGTAGGAGAGGGTCTGGGCCGAGGCGCGCAAGCTGCCGAGCAATGAGTATTTGTTGTTGCTCGACCAGCCGGCGAACAGCACCGCATAGACCGCCAGCCCCGCGATGGCCAGGCTGTAGAGCAGCCCCACATTGAGATCCGCCACGCCCCAGGTGGGGGTGATGGGCACCACCGCAAACGCCAGAATAAAGGCAGTGAAGGCGATGATGGGGGCCAGGATAAAGATCCGCCGATCAGCGAACGGCGGGATCCAGTCCTCCTTGAAGAACATCTTGATCATGTCGGCGGCCAGCTGGAGCAGACCAAACGGCCCCACTCGGTTGGGGCCGTAGCGATCCTGCCACAGGGCCAGCAGACGGCGCTCGATGAAGCTCATGAAGGCGCCAGCCCCCACGATCCCCACCAGCACGATCAGTGCCTTGCCCACCTCCAGCAACAGATCGATCAGCGACTCGCTCATGCGATCACCTCCTGCAGGTTAGTGATTGAGGCTTGTTGCAGGGCCGTCGGCAGGCCGTTCACCCCAAGGGGGAGCCCCACCAGACCGGCGCTCAGTTGCTCGCTCAGGCGCAGACGCAGTTGCCAGTGGCTACCGCCCCAGGAGAAGGAGACCTGACTGCCCCCGTGGAGGGCCAGACGCTGCGCATCAAGGGGATTGAGCACCAGCTCGGGTTCGTTCATCCGGGCCTGAATAACCGGGCTGCGAGCGGAGAGCTCCTCGCCGCCAAACAGCTGGGCATAATTGACCACTTGCAGCGCCTCTGCGGCCTTGAAGGGGGCGGGGATGGTGGTGAACCAGCCGAGCAGCTCCTTGCCTTCTGCTTTTTTGTCACTCACTTCCAGCAGACGGCGACCCGGATCGCCAGCACGCAGTTTGCCACCCACTTCATCCTGGAACTTGTTCCAGGCGGAGGGAGAGTTCCAGCCCGGCGCCCAGGCGAACGGTACTTGCGGCAGCGGCTGACGGGCTCCGGCATACCCTTCCATGGAGAAGTTGAAGGGGGAGTCGGGATCTTGCGCTACCCGCGGTTCGCTGACGTTCTGATCCGCCAGCATGGAGGTGCGACCACTGTAGCGGTGTGGCTCACGGGCCAGTCGCATGCCACGGATCCGCAAGCCTGCGTTGGGCGCCGCTTCCAGCATGGTAGCGAGCAGCGGATTGCTGGTGGCGCAGTCATGGTTGACCTGGTCGAAGTTCTGCCAGCGCAGCGGCTTGCGTCCGATCGCCCCTTGCAGCGCCGCCAGCCAGCGCCACCCTTCACGCACCTGAATATCGGCGTTGTAAAAGGCGGGTGCATAGACCTGGAAGAAGCGCTGGGCGCGCCCTTCCATGTTCACCAGCGTGCCATCGGCTTCGGCAAAACTGGCCGCTGGCAGCACCAGATCAGCCTTGTTGGCGGTCGGGGTCGCCTGATGGTCGATGACCAGCAGGTGCTGCAGCCGTGCCAGCGCAGCATCCACCCGGTTGCGCGGCGCGCGGCGGTAGAGATCGTTCTCCAGGGTGACCAGCGCCAACCCCTCTTCGGCCTCGATACGCGCAAGGGCGGCTTCGAGTGGCTTGTCTGTCAAGGTCTGAGCGCCCAGCATGGCCAGACCCAGCGAGTTGGCCTCCTGGCCAACCAGCGCGATGTTGGCTTCCTGTCCACGGCCTTTCAGGGCGCGGGCAATGTTGCTGGCCGCCTCAAGCAGCGCCACATCGCGGGCAGTGGAGCCTGCAATGATGAGCGGCTTCTTGGCGTTGCCGAGCAGCTCGGCCCAGCGAGTCGCTTGTGCCTGCAGCTCGGGACAGAGGTCGGCCACGGCCGATGCTACTGGGTCGAGCAGGTTGGCGATGGCAAAGCCAAGGCGCGCCTGATCGGCATAGGGGGCGTGCAGCTTGTCGGCCGCCACATCGTCCAGACGGGTGGTGTCGAGGCTGGTGATGAGCAGCGGGTAGCGCTCGTTCTGACCCAGGGTCTGAACGGCGGCGACTTGCCACAGATCCACCTTCATCTTGCGGGCCAGCTCGCGAGCCTTGCCCTTGACGGCTTGGCGCAGCGCCAACGCGATACGGGCGGCGCTCATGGTGACATCCTCGCCGAGCACCAGAATGGCGTCGGCCTCTTCCATGTCCCGCAGGCTCGGGGTTGGCACGCCGCCCTGTTGCAGGATCTGCAGCATCTTCAGCTGACAGGCCCACTCGGCCTGCTCGACGCCTGCGTAGAAGTTGGCTTCACCCACCAGCTCGCGCAGGGCAAAGTTGCTCTCTAGCGAGGCGCGGGGCGAGCCGATGCCGATGAGGCCGCGGGCCGTGCGCAGGGCATCGGCGGCGCGGTTGAGGGCGCCATCGGCTGTGATGGTCAGCTGGTCGTTGCCATCTTTGAGCAGCGGTTGGCGCGGGCGGTCGGCCAGATTGACATAGCCATAGCCAAAGCGGCCACGGTCACAAAGGAAGTAGTGGTTGACGCTGCCGTGGAAGCGGTTTTCGATGCGGCGCAGCTCGCCATAACGCTCGCCCGGACTGATGTTGCAGCCCACGGAGCATTGCTGGCAGATGCTGGGGGCAAATTGCATGTCCCACTTGCGGTTGTAACGTTCGGAGTGGGTCTTGTCGGTGAAGACGCCGGTGGGGCAGACCTCCACCAGGTTGCCGGAAAATTCACTCTCCAGGGTGCCATCCTCGACCCGCCCGAAATAGACGTTGTCGTGGGCACCATAGACCCCGAGATCCTCGCCACCGGCATAATCCTTGTAGTAACGGACGCAGCGGTAGCAGGCGATACAGCGGTTCATCTCGTGACCGATGAAGGGGCCCAGCTCCTGATTCTGGTGGGTGCGTTTGGTGAAACGGTAGCGACGGCTGTTGTGGCCGGTCATCACCGTCATGTCCTGCAGGTGGCAGGCGCCGCCCTCTTCACACACCGGGCAGTCGTGAGGGTGGTTGGTCATCAACCACTCCACCACGCTCTTGCGAAATTCTTTAGCCTCTTCATCCTCGATGGCGATGTAGCTGCCATCGGTGGCCGGGGTCATGCAGGACATGACCAGACGGCCGCGCTTGTCATCGGCATTCTGATACTGTTTCACCGCACACTGGCGGCAGGCGCCAACGCTACCCAGCGCCGGATGCCAGCAGAAATAGGGGACGTCCAGACCCAGCGACAGACAGGCTTGCAGCAGGTTATCTGCTCCGTCTACCTCGTACTCTTTGCCGTCTACATAAATGGTTGCCATACAACTTCCCTGAAACCTGTTTTGTGAAATCTGTGGTGTCGTTACCAGCGCTCGCCCAGCAGATTGGGCTGGATCCCTTTGACCGGCTTGCGGTTATCACCGCTGCCCTTGATCCCGGCCTCGAATTCGGAGCGGAAATATTTGATGGCGCTGGCCAGCGGCTCGACGGCGCCCGGTGCGTGGGCGCAGAAGGTCTTGCCCGGGCCAAGGAAACCGCAGAGTTGCTCCAGGGTCGCCAGATCGCCGGATTGCCCTTCGCCACGTTCCAGTGCCCGCAGCAGCTTGACGCTCCAGGGCAGGCCGTCGCGGCAGGGCGTGCACCAGCCACACGACTCGCGGGCGAAGAACTCCTCCATGTTGCGCAGCAGGGAGACCATGCTGATGGAGTCATCCACCGCCATGGCGAGGCCAGTCCCCATCCGGGTACCTACCTTGCCGATACCGGCGGTATACATCTGGGCATCGAGGTGCTCCGGCAGCAGGAAGCCGGTGCCCGCGCCGCCCGGTTGCCAGGCTTTCAGGCGATAGCCGCTCTTCATTCCGCCGGCGTAGTTTTCAAACAGCTCGCGGGCGGTGATGCCAAACGGCAGCTCCCAGACGCCGGGGTTGTTCACCTTGCCGGAGAAGCCCATCAGCTTGGTGCCGTGATCTTCCGAGCCCGGCAGCGCCAGTCCGTGATACCAGGCCACCCCGTTGCCGATGATGGCGGGCACGTTGCAGAGGGTCTCGACGTTGTTGACGCAGGTGGGCTTGCCCCAGACGCCGGAGACGGCGGGGAAGGGGGGTTTGGCACGCGGGTTGGCGCGGCGCCCTTCCAGCGAGTTGATAAGGGCCGTCTCTTCACCACAGATGTAGCGACCGGCGCCGGTGTGGACGAACAGCTCGAAGTCAAAACCGGATCCCAGAATGTTCTTGCCCAGTAGACCGGCGGCCTTGGCCTCTTCCACCGCACGGCGCAGGTGGATGGCAGCATCCACATACTCGCCGCGCAGGAAGATATAGCCGCGATAGGCCTTGAGCGCCCGGGCACTGATGATCATCCCCTCGATCAGCAGGTGGGGCAGTTGCTCCATCAGCAGGCGATCTTTCCAGGTGTTGGGTTCCATCTCGTCGGCGTTGCAGAGCAGGTAACGGATGTTCATGCTCTCGTCTTTGGGCATCAGCCCCCACTTCACGCCAGTGGGGAAGCCCGCGCCGCCACGCCCCTTGAGGCCGGCATCCTTGACGGTGCTGACGATCTCGTCCGGGCTCATCTGGCCGAGCGCCTTGTGGGCGGCTTCATAGCCCTGTTTGGCCTGATACTCCTCCATCCACACCGGCTGGCCGTCATCCCGCAGCCGCCAGGTGAGCGGGTGGGTCTCGGGGGCACGCGGGGTGCGATTGGCGGTGCCAAGAGAGGCGAGGATCTTGTTCTGCGGCAGGCTCATGGGTAAGCCTCCAGCGTTTTCAGCAAGGTCACCGGATCGAGGCCGCCATAGGTGTCGTCATCGATCATGATCGCTGGCCCCTTGTCGCAGTTGCCAAGGCAGCAGACCGGCAGCAGGGTGAAGCGGCCATCCGGGGAGGTTTGACCGGGGCCGAGGTTCATCACCTCCTTGAGACCGGCCAGCAGATCTTCATGGCCATTGATGTAGCAGACCATGCTGTCGCAGACGCGAATGATGTGGCGCCCCACCGGCTGGCGGAAGATCTGGCTATAGAAGGTGGCGACCCCCTCCACGTCGCTGGCGGGAATGCCGAGCTCGGCCGCGATGGCGTGAATGGCACCGTCGGGTACCCAGCCTCTGGCCTGCTGCACGATCTTGAGCGCTTCGATGCTGGCGGCGCGGGGATCTTCGTAGTGGTGTTTCTCGTGTTCGATGGCATCGCGTTCAGCCTGGCTCAGAACGAAGTCGTCCTGTTTGCTGCTGCATGCCCCTTGCCCCTGTGGGGTCTGATTATTGTGACACTGACATTGCTGGCTCATGACTTGACCTTTGGTGGCTTGTCCTTTTACTGCTCGTCCGGCGATCCCAATTCCCGGCCATGGCCGGGAGGGCGGATCACTTAACGGTCCACATCCGACATAACAAAATCGATACTGCCCAGATAGACGATGAGGTCCGACACCATGTTGCCCTTGATCACCGAGGGGATCTGCTGCAGGTGAGCAAAGCTCGGGGTGCGGATCCGGGTCCGGTAGCTCATGGTGGAGCCGTCACTGGTCAGGTAGTAACTGTTGACCCCCTTGGTCGCCTCAATCATCTGGAACGACTCGGCAGCGGGCATCACCGGGCCCCAAGACACTTGCAGGAAGTGGTTGATCAGGGTCTCGATGTGCTGCAGGGTGCGCTCTTTGGGCGGCGGGGTGGTGAGGGGGTGATCCGCCTTGAAGGGGCCCTCCGGCATGTTTTTCATGCACTGCTCGATGATCGACATGCTCTGGCGGATCTCCTCGATCCGCACGGTGGCTCTGTCGTAGGCATCGCCATTGCTGCCGACCGGCACTTCAAAGTCGAACTGATCGTAACCGGAGTAGGGGCGCCACTTGCGCACGTCGAAGTTGAGGCCGGTGGCGCGCAATCCGGCCCCCGTGGTGCCCCAGGACAACGCCTGCTCGGTGGTGTAGGCAGAGACGCCTATGGTTCGACCGCGCAGAATGCTGTTGCGCATCGCCGCTTTTTCGTAATCCATCAAGCGCTTGGGCAACCAGCTCAACAGGTTGTCCTGCACCAGCCGTTGCCATCCCTTCGGCAGGTCGTGGGCCACACCGCCGATACGGAACCAGGCCGGGTGCATGCGGGCACCGGTGATCGCTTCGATGATGGTGTAGATCTTCTGCCGATCGGTGAAGGTGAAGAAGACCGGGGTCATGGCCCCCACGTCCTGAATATAGGTACCGAGGAACAAGAGGTGGCTCTGGATGCGGAACAGCTCCGCCATCATTACCCGGATCATGTCGACCCGCTGCGGCACCTTGATGCCGGCCAGCTTCTCGACCGCCAGCACATAGGGGAGGTTGTTCATCACCCCGCCCAGATACTCGACCCGGTCGGTATAGGGGATGTAACTGTGCCAGGATTGGCGCTCGCCCATCTTCTCGGCACCGCGATGGTGGTAGCCGATGTCGGGCACGCAGTTGCGGATCTCCTCGCCATCGAGCTGCAACACCAACCGGAAGGCGCCGTGGGCAGAGGGGTGGTTGGGGCCGAGGTTCAAGAACATGTAGTCCTCATTCTCGTTGCCGCGGGCCAGCCCCCACTCTTCCGGTTTGAACAGCAGGTTCTCCTGCTCCATGTCCTGTTTGGCTGCATCGAGCATGAAGGGATCGAATTCGGTAGCGCGCGCCGGGTAATCCTTGCGCAGCGGGTGACCCTGCCAGCTCTTGGGCATCATGATCCGGGTCAGATGGGGATGGCCATCGAAGGTGATTCCCATCAGATCCCACACTTCCCGCTCGTACCAGTTGGCATTGGGGAAGTGGTTGGTGATGGTGGGCAGATGCAGGTCACTCTCGGCCAGCGCAACTTTCAACATCACATCGGCGTTACGGTCGATGGAGATGAGGTGATAGAAGACGGTGAAATCGCTCTGGGGCAGACCGTCGCGATGGCTGCGCAGCCGCTCGTCGGTGGCGCTGAGATCAAACAGCATCACAAACGGGGAGGGCACCTTGCGCAAAAAGCCCATCACATCCTGAAGCAGTTCGCGGGGAAGCCAGACCACCGGCACGCCGGTGCGCGTGGTCTGCACGGTGAAGTGCTCGGCCCCGAAGTGGGCAAACAGTTCGCCAATGACTTTGGCATCCTTGTGGTCGCTGGGCTGCCACTGGGCCATGGCGTAATTGCTGGGAAAATCACGAGTCAGTTTCATGGTCAGATCTCATCCGGCGTGCGCAGGTTGGTCACATTGATCCGTTCGCCGCGCTTGCGCTCTTTTTCGGCCTGCATCTGGGGACGGTAGATCCCCTGATCGCCCACCACCCAGGAGAGGGGGCGGCGCTCTTTGCCGATGGAATCCTGCAGCAGCATCAGGGCTTGCAAAAAGGCTTCGGGACGGGGCGGGCAACCCGGAATGTAGACGTCGACCGGCAGGAACTTGTCCACCCCCTGCACCACGGAATAGATGTCATACATGCCGCCGGAGTTGGCACAGGCCCCCATGGAGATCACCCACTTGGGTTCGAGCAGCTGTTCATACAGGCGCTGGATGACTGGCGCCATCTTGATGAAGGGAGTCCCTGCAATCACCATGAAATCGGCCTGACGGGGCGAAGCGCGGATAACTTCGGCGCCGAAGCGGGCCACATCGTGGGGGGAGGTGAAGGCGGTACACATCTCCACGTAGCAGCAGGAGATGCCGAAGTTGTAAGGCCAGAGGGAGTTTTTGCGGCCCCAGTTGACTGTGTCTTGCAGCACCTCCTCGAGGCGGCCCATCATGATGCCGCGCGTCGCTTCTTGCGCCAGTGGGTCATCGACGGTCTGGCGCTGCTCCTGGGGGTAGCGCTCAACGGGTGCATCCGGGTCAATCCGGGTCAGGGTGTACTTCATGGTGCAACCTCAAGGAAAGGGTCTGTGGTTCAATCACTGTTTTTGTTGTTCAGCTGCGGTTTGCGCGGTGACCAGTCCAGTGCGCCGATGCGCCAGAGGTAGATCAGGCCGATAAGCAGCAGTCCGATGAAAATGGTGGCTTCAATAAAGCCGACCCAGCCGCTCTCCCGCACGGAGACAGACCAGGCAAACAGGTAGAGCGCCTCGACGTCGAAGATGACGAAGAACATGGCGACCAGATAGAACTTGGCGGAAAAACGCAGGCGGGCACTGCCGACCGAGTCGACACCAGATTCAAATGGCTTGTTCTTGGTGCGGCCGTAGGCACGACCTCCCAGCAGGGCGGCGAGGCCTATCATCACCAGACAGATGGTGATGGCACCGATGACATAAATGGCAAAAGCCCAATGTTGAGCAGAAATATCAGCAAACATAGAGGTTTTTCCTAACCAAATTAATCAAGCGACTTAACAATAATGTTACGCATTATGACACTTTCGCACTGATTTACATGTCATTTTTACGGGTTAATTATTAATCGGTTAACCGGTAATTAAATTTTGTTAAGAAGCGCACTTTTTTGCTGGTTATGGCGGGTGGGAAAGGCCTGGAAAGCGCAGAGAGCTGCTCCTCGTCATCACCTGAAAGGGGTAAATGCCGCGGGCGAAGCCGGATCAGGTCGATATCACGTGCAGGGGGCACAGGCGGGAGAAGAGCATGATGGCGGGTGAGGTAGAGGGGGCGGCAAGAGCAATAAAAAGAGAGGCTTTCAAGCCTCTCCTGTCATCGCGCTCCGGTTTCGAGCGTGGGGCGGTCAGGGTTTATTGGCGACCAACAAGACCTGATCCGGGTAGGCGCCAATGGAGCGAAGACCGATATCTCCCGAGGTAATATCCAGATACGCCCGCTGACCATTGGCGGAGGTTACCGTGCTGCTCATCAGATAGACATAGCCCTCATTGACCTCTTTACCGCCCCCCGCCATGGCGCGCGGGAAAATGGCTTCATTGAGAGAGGGCTTGTAGCAGGCGTGCTCGACCAGGGTCGCCAGCTCCTTGATGTCGGGCAGACGCCACTGGCTGATACCGCCGAAGTGATAGAGAGCATGGCTGCTGTCACTGCGGATCCGCTCCGCCACTTGCAGCCCCTGCTGCCAGTAGTAAACGGTCGGTTCCCCCAGGCAACTGCTGCCACTCCATGTCTGTCCCAGTTTGCAGCGCATCCAGGTGAGGCCGGTGTGTTGATCCGTGACGGTGCCGTTGCCATGGTCAAGAAAACGGGCAGAGGGGGCGGTGCGATCCATAGTGTCATCACAAATGGCAGCACCGTGGGCCAGGGGGGCCAGCAGTGCCAGCATGGCGAATGAAAAGCGATAAAGGCTCATGATATTCCTCGGATTATTGGGGAGTGGCGACCAGTCGTACCTGCATCAGCTCGATATAGGTATCTTGCTGCACCAATGCGGGATAGGTGGTGCCCGCATCTTCTCCCAGGAGCAGGACTGTGCGTTTGCTGATGGGGCCACCGGAGAAGCGCTGGGCGGTGTTGCTGGTGGCGCTCCAGTAGTAGCCATGGTAGGTGTCATCTTCCGAGGAGGCGATATCCGGGAAGTAACGGGTATCCACGATGATGCGCTGACCCAGCGGGTCCTTGGCCAGGCTACCGTAGTGCATCAGTGACATCAGCTCACCCATGGTGGGCAGCCGCCACTGGCTGATGCCGCAGTGCTGCTCGCCATTGAGCCACTGCTGATACGCGCGGGTGGTCAGCATGGAGGTCAGCGCCTGTGCCCGGGCGAGGGCCGCCAGATCTCCTTCGGCGGTGAGCTGTTCGATCCTCTTATGAATATGCTGGTAGGCCGCTTGCTGCTCGCCTGCGGTCGCCTTGAACTGCTCATCCTCATAGGCAAAGGGTCTGCTTTTCCAGGCCGGGCTCAAGGGATCATCCGATTTGACCTCCCACACCAGACCGGTATTGAGATCCTTGACGCACTGCCAGCTCGGCGCGTTGTCGGGGAGAATCTGACCACGATCATCGAGCTTGCGATAGGCAAGTTGGGGACGAGTGCGATTCCAGCTGGCATCTTGTCCCGGATAGTCGTCGGGCTCCTGTTCCAGCAGCGGATCGTTGCCATCGCTGAAGGTGGTGACGCCGGTGACGGTCAGCAGGTTGCGTGGCTGCTGTTGCACCAGCAGGGTCAGCAGCTCGCTTTGGGTCTCTTCGGCAAACTGGCCGTTGCGCTGCCACTCCTGAGCCAATTGCTCCAGCATCAGGCTGATGGCGCGATAGCTGGTGGTGAGCAACTGGGTCTCCTTGGCGTTGGCAAGTCGTGCGCGGGCCTGTTGCTGCAAGCTGATCGCCACCTGCTGCAGCGCCTGATCAAACTGGCCGAGACCCGCGAGGGCCGCGCGGTCGCTGCCCGGTTGCAGCGGCGCGAGATCGGCCAACAGCTGCGCCAGTGCGCGATCGGCGGCCACCCCTTCGGCAATGCGGCTCTGCCACAGGGTACTGAGCAGGGTCGGTTGCAGCCGTTGTGGATCCCCTTTGGCGGCCGGATGTGCCAGCAGCAGGCCTCCGCTCCTCGGTACGAAAAGCAGGGGCGAGTTGACGATGTTGGCCGAACGGCTGACCAGGGCCACAGCGCCTTCGCCGCTGACGGCAGGATCGGCGGGATCACATTGCCAGTTCTGATCCAGATCGGCGCACAGGGTACCGGCAGTCGGCAGGGCGACATCGACCCGGTAGTCCGGGATCGCCAGTGGTGCGTTATCTTCCCCGCCGCCACAGGCGCTGAGCAGGGCTGAGAGGGTTGCAATAACCAGTACGGATGGTTTCACTTCACATTCCTTGATTCGGTCACAGGTTCACGGGGGCGGTAACCCCCGTGGTACAGGATTCAACGGCGCGGGGTGCTCCGACGCCAGAGGCGGTGCCAGAGGGCCAGCAACAGCAGCAGGGGGGAAGTCGTGCCGCCACCCCCTTCATCCTGCTCAAGGGGAATGATGCCGGTGTTGGGCAGGGCTTCATCCTTGTCACAGCGGGCGCCGACTTGCTGGGCTACCCGCCAGTTGCGCAACTGACCGGTGTCACCGGCGCTGGTGTCGTTGATCTCCAGCAGCCAGCGGCCAGCGAGCGGTTCGCCGTGCAGCTTATCGAGTGATTCGAACGGTACCAGTTCACGGGGGAACTCCCCATTGAGCCGGGTATGGCTGGCGTAACCCTTGTTCCACAGGCTGATCCGGGTGCCGTAAGGGGAGGTGAGCCAGATCTCCAGCTGCTCCAGCTTGCTGTGCTCCAGATCGAGGGCAACCACGAATCCGCTGTCGATGCGGGCCTTGCTCTCGGGCAGGGTGAGAGTGAAGCGGGACAGGCCGTGCCGCTCACCGCTCACCGCATCTTTGATCTGGCCACCCTGGCCGATGGCCCGCTGCCAGAGCGGTTCACCGATCGGCAGTTGCAGGTCAAGGCTGGTCTGGCGCTCGGTGGGGCTGGGCAGGGTGAGCTGGAACTGCAGCGGCAAGGTGACTGCCTCGCCACAGGTCAGGTTGCTCGCTGCTTCCAGCGGCAGGGTCCAGCGGGCGGTGCCATCGGCGTTGAGCGCTCCCTGCCAGTGACCGTCACCCATGAGCCCCTTGGTCGGGAGCAGGCTGGCGTCAGCCACGGTCAGGGGGCGGCCGCTCTGGTTGGTCAATTCGATGGCTAGGCTCTTTTTCTCCCCGGGCAGCAGGTAGCTGTCATCGGCAAGGCGGGCCGCGATGGGAGTGGGCAGCAGGGCGTGGTGGCGGAAGGCCTGCTCCAGCAGCTTGCCATAGCTGCGGTCCGGATAGAGGCGGTTGGCGGTATCCACGGTGACCCGCGCCAGCTGGGGCATCCGCACCTGCGGGCCGAGGCCGAAGTGGGATTCAATCAGCAGGGTATCGAACTCGTCACGGGCTACCTCGCCATATTGTTCAACGGCCTGGCGCAGCGCGGTGAAGAGCGGGGTGCCCCACAGCTGATCGCCGTTGCTGCCGTTGATGGTGAGGTGAGCCGGATAGAGGAAGCCCGGATGATAGCGCGCCCGCAGATCATCGAGCTGACGGGGCGTCCGGCCGCTGATCCTGGCATCCCAGTTGAAGACCATGAAAGGCTCGAACTGGCGAGCCTCTGGACTACGCTGGCGCCAGCTGGCGGCCAGATAGTCGCTAAAGCCCTCGCCGATGGCGCCCCAGTCACCCTCTTCTCCCATGTCGGGCAGGATATGGTGCTGCACCGCATGGCCAAACTCGTGCCAGATCACCATGGGATCTTCCGCGTCGGGCACCCCTATCCGGCCAATTTCCAACCGGCGCAGGAAGGGGTCATAGAGGGAGTTGTCCTGCTCCCCGGCATCGGTATCGATGGCCAGGGGGCCGCCCATCAGCGTTGGGTAGCCAAGGGATTCCACATGGCGCTGGGCCAGATCCAGATGGTAGTAGCCATTGATATCGAGGAAGGCGGGCTGCTGGTGATCCAGCTGGAAGCCATCGGCATCAGGGCTGCTAAAGGGGGCAGTTTCCGGCGCCGTGCCGTCCACGACCCGGGCGCGTGGGCCATTTAGCTGGTAGGTGTCATCCACCTTTTGTACCGTGAGCGGCACGGTGCGATAGGCCCGGTTGTCCAGCACCAGATCGTGGCGCCACAGCAGGTTGCCATCTTGCAGTTGGGTGCGTGGGTCGAGGGCAAAGATGCGGGCCTGCACCGTAGCCGCTTCCCCTGCCAGCGGGATCGCTTCGGCACGGGTGTTGGCCTCTTGCAGCGTGCGCCCCAGCAGGGCGCTGCCATCGCAGGTGACAAACAGTTGCCAGTAGCTGCTCTTGCTGTTGCCCGGCTGGCTTTCCACCGCCAGCAGACGCCAGGCCGCAGTCAGTGTGTCGCCATCCTGCCAGTACCAAGGCTGGGCTTCGTCACTGCCAGCGAATTTCCACACCGTACCATCCAGCGTGGCGGTATAGGCATCCACCCCGGCGCGGCTTGCTTCATCACATGGCGTCGCCTGTGCCTGCATCAGCCGGGTATTGTGATAAAGGCGCCACGGGCGACCCTGCTCATCGAGACTGACGGCGGCCATCAGGCCGGCGATCGGTGCGCCATTGAGCTGCTGACGATAATGCAGATAGTGGCCCAGCTTGCCTTGGCGCTGATAGGCCGGGGCATCACTCAGGGTGACGCCGAGCTGCTGTTCGAGCCAGAGGCGGGTATCGGCCGGGGCGTCCTGTTCGACAAAACGCAGTTCGGCGGCCTGAGTGGAAAAGCCAGCCAGCCCCAGCAAGAGGGCGGGCAACAGGGGTTTCATAGTGGTACTCCCAATCAGCGGCAGGGTCATTGATTTATCCCCGCCAGATGCAACAAGAAGGCAAATTCACGAGCCCGATCGCCACCACCGGCGCGGTGGCCTCCCTCCAGTTCGGTCAGCAGCAGGTAGGGGCCGGAGCCCGTGCTGTGCTCCCGCAGGCGGGCCAGCCACTTGACCTGCTCCCAGTAGGGCACCTGGCTATCGTGCAGGGCGGTAGTGACCAGCAGGGGCGGGTAGGGGGCGCGGTGCAGGTTGTCGTAGGGGCTGATGCGGCGCATCGCCTGATACTCTGCGGGCTTGGCCGGGTTGCCCCACTCCTGATACTCCTGACGGGTCAAGGGGAGGGCAGGATCGCTCATGGTGCCGAGCATATCGACGAAGGGAACCTGCAACACTGCGCCACTAAAGAGTGTAGGTTGCTGGTTGAGGGCCGCAGCAACCAGCGTGCCCCCCGCGCTGCCCCCCATGGCAAACAGGGGCAGGGGAGCAGAGTCGGGCGACCAGTGGCGCAGGGCGTGACCGGCTGCGATAAAGTCGCTGATGCCGTTCTGCTTGTGGATGCCCCGTCCGTCGCGGGTCCACTGCTCCCCCAGCATGCCGCCGCCGCGCACATGGGCGATGGCGTAGACAAAACCCCGATCCAGCAGGCTTAACAGCTCTTTCTGGTAGTAGGGGCGCATCGGCGTGCCATAGGCGCCATAGCCGTAGAGCAGCACGGCGTGGGGGGCCAGATCCTTGCGCCACACCAGCGAGACAGGCACCCGGGTGCCATCGGCAGAGGTGATCCAGCGCCGCTCGCTCTGATAGGGCAATGCTTTATTGCCTGCGGTGTGCTGGTCGTTGATCCACTGGCCGCTGGTCAAATCCAGCCAGCGTTGGCCGGGGGGCTGGCTCAAGCCCTGACTGCGCACCAGAATACGGTCGCTGGCTGGGTCATGTTCTCCTTGCAGCCAGCCGGTTCCTGCGCCACTGGCCAGCGGCAGGCGCTGGCGTTCATGGCCGTTGCGATCGAGCAGGGCGAGCCAATCCTCCCCCTGTTGGCGAAACTGCACCACCAGATGGCGATCAAACAGTCGCCACTTTTCGGGATCGCCGAGATCCTCCCCTTTGGCGGGCCACAGGCGCTGCCACTCACCGAGCGGCGTGTTGGCTGAGTAGAGGGCAAATGCCCCCTCCCGGTTGCTCTTGATCACCCAGCCGGATTGACTGTCCAGATAGTATTCCTCCCCGCGCTGGCGGGGTTTGACCTGCTGCGGCTTGCCCGAGTCGAGCAGGTATTGCTCCGAGCTGTCGTGGTTGTTGCCCTGCAACACCAGATGCTGGCCATCCGTGGTGCGATAGAGGCTGAGCAGCCAGGCGGGATCCTGCTCCTCATAGAGAGTCTGCTCCTGGCCATCCTGCCAGCCGCGCAGTTGCCAGGGGCGCAGGGTGTTGCGCTCGTTGGCGATGGTGTAGAGGGTGCGACCATCTTGTGACCAGGCGAGATCAGCGCTGCGCTGCGCCAAACTGGCCAGCGCCTTGCCGCTCTGGAGATCGAGCAGGGTGACCTGATAGTCGAGATCGCCGCGCCTGTCTTCGGCGATGGCCAGCGTGCGGTTATCCGGGCTCAGGGCCCAGCCGCCCGCTTCGTAATAGCCCTCACCCGCTCTGGTGGGAAGCCGCTGCTGCACCTTGCCCCCGTGGCGTTGCCAGAGTGAGCCATCCGGGCGCAGTTGCCATGCCTGATCGCCGCGGACAAGCCAGTTGTCTGGCACAGATTCCCCCGCCGGATGACGGGCAAACTCGGCGCGCAAGGTTGCTTCCAGCGGCTGCTGCGCGGCGAGTTGCTGCTCGCTCCAGCGATTTTGCTGCTTGAGCAGGGCGAGAATGGCCGTGTTGCTGCGGCTCTCGTCCCGCAACCAGAAGTAGGGATCCTGGCGTACGGGATTGCCTGAAATCAGGTGTGGCTGGGACGGGATCGGCGGTGGCAGGGCCTCTTGCGCCCACGCCAACGGGACGGCTAACAGGGCCGCCATGATTGCATGATGTTTCATCACATCCCCACGAAACGGTAGCTGAGGCTGGCTGACAGGTAGCGGCCGCTCTGGCTGTAGAGGGAGGTGTCGCTGCCAGCCGGGAGTCCGGCCACATCCTGATAGCGGACGTAGCGGGTATCGAGCAGGTTGCCGATGGTGGCATTGACCTTGAGCGCCTCGGTGATCTGCCAGTCGCCGGTGAGGTCCAGGCTGAACCAGCCTGCGCTGCTCTGGCAGGCACCGTTGTAGCCAGTCTGCGCATTGGCGCACTGGGGCACCTTGGTCATGGCGGCGGCATAGTTGCCACTGAGCTCAACCCCCCAGTCGAGCTGTTGCCAGCGCAGGGTGGTGTTGCCTTCCAGCGGTGTCTGGGTGCGCAGCGGCTCACCGCGGTGATCCTTGCCATCCATCCAGGCCAGATTGGTCGAAAGCTCCCACTCGTCGCTCAGCCAGAGGCTGGCGGCCAGCTCGGCGCCCCAGGTTTCTGCTTTGGCAACGTTGCGATATTGGCGCAGGAAGACACCGTCATCGAGGCGAAAACCGGTCTGGCGCCAGTCGATGAAGTTGTAGTAGCGGTTGTAGAAAACGGCCGGTTTGACGCTCCAGTTGTCGCTTTGGCCATTCACTCCCCACTCCAGACTGTGGCTGGTCTCCTCCTTGAGGTTGGGGTTGGCAATGATCTCGAATGGCGGCATGGCAAAGTAGTGAGGAATGTTGCCGTAAACCTGATCGTAAGCGGGGGCGCGGAAGCCGTTGGCATAGCTGAGCCAGCTGCGCCATGTCTCGTTGAAGCGGTAACTGGCTGCCACACTGGGGGAGATGTGGTCGCTGTGGTTCTCGGCCAGATTGCTGTCCGGTGCGCGCAGGCGCTGGCGGTCAAAGCGCAGGGTCGGGGTAAACTGCCAGCTGCCCAGATCGATCACATCGCTCAGCCAGATGCCATCGCGGCGGGTCTCGGCCTTGCTGAAGGGGGCTTTCTGTCCCTGGGTGGTGATGCCATCTTCCAGGGTCAGATTGTTGACCGGCCGCTCGTGGTTGGCCTGCTCCAGCTCCACACCGTAGCTGAAGGTGTGATCCAGCGAGCCGGTGCTCAGCTTGCTCTGCAGCTCCAGCTCACTGCCAAGGCGCAGCTCCTCGAATGTGGAGAGGGTGCGCTGGCTGCGATATCTGGGATAGCCGCTCAGGGCATCGTTGCGCAGCAGCTGGCGCTGGTTGGCTTCGTTGCGTGACTGATTGCCAAACAGGCTCCAGTTGAGGGTATCGACCATGCCCAGATCGCTGGCTTCCCAGCTGAACTTGCCGCCCTGGGTGCGCTGATCGCCATCTTCCTGAAAACCGATCACGTCCCAGCTGCCATCGGGTTGGGGCACCGCCTTTGGGCCCATCTGGCGTTTGGCGTGATCCTCGTAGTAGTCCAGCTCCAGCCGCAGAGCGTGATGGGCATTGAGGGGGAGGCGGCTGCTGGTGGAGGCACTCATGCCATCCAGATCCGCCGGAATGCGGCTCTCTTCAAAGTTGGCGGTTTCGTTGCCGCGCCAGCCGGAGAGGCGCAACAGATGTTCGCTCTCCAACGCCCGCACAGCGCCGGTCATGCTGAGCTTCTTCTTGTTGCTGTCGCCACCGTAGAGGGTTTTGGCCGCCAGATAGCTATCTTGCTGTTGCAGATAATCTTCCGGCTGCTTGGTATTCATCACCACGGTGCCGCCGATGGCATCGGAGCCATGCAGGGAGGAACCGGCCCCCTTGGCCACCTCAATCTGCTTGATGTCGTCGAGATCGAAGTTGAAGCGACCCACCTTGTCATTGATGTTGTCGGCGCCAAAGCCGTCGCTGACGCGCACTCCATCCTTGATCAGCAGGATGCGGTTGCCACCGATGCCGCGCACGCTGATGTTTTGCGGTCGTCCAGCAGAGCCGGTGACCGAGACACCGGGGATCTTGCGAAACACATGGGTCAGCTCGCTGGCGACCTGACGGTCCAGCTCTTCCTGGGTGATGACGGTAATGGAGCCGGAAACATCGGAGAGTTTCTGTTGTACCCGTTGCCCGGTGACAATGATGGTGTCGTCGCTGCGAGCCTTCTCCACAGGGGGAAGATCGGCCGCGCCAGCGGAGGCACACAGGAGTGCCGGCCATGCCTGAAGCAGTTTGTTCATAATGATAATTGTTTTTATTTAAGCCTGAGGGGCGGCATTATTGCAGAGGCCTGACCACTTGACAATAAATGGCAATCATTATCATTAAGATCTTATGGTGTTGATATTATTGAGTTATTTATTTTTAGAAAGAGACTCCCGCGCGAAGCGGGAGCGGGGGGATTAGGGCTTGAGCAGTTGCAGCGACTCTTCTGCGGCCTTGCCTTGGGAGAGGGTGATATCGACCCGGCGGTTCGCCTGGCGATGTTCGGGGGTGTCATTGGCAAAGCGGGGTTGGGTGTCGGCAACACCCTGAGCGATGACTCGTTTGGCATCCAGCTGGGGGTTGGTCAGCATGGTCTGCACGATGGAAGAGGCCCGCAGCACCGAGAGCTCCCAGTTGTTGCGATAGAGCTCCACCGGCGCTTGGGAGTTGTCGGTATGACCGGTGACCACTACCTGCCCCGGGATGTTGGCCAAAATGCCGGCGATCTTGTTGACCAGCGGGATGAACTGGGGCTGCAGGAACGCCGAATCGGCGGGAAACAGCGCCTTCTCGCCGACGCGGATCACCAGCTGACTGCCAAGCTGCTCGACCTCAAGATCCTTCGATTCAATCTGAGCCTTTAGCTGCTGCTCCAGCTTCTGCTTGGTCACCTGCACCCACTCCTGCTCCCGGGTCTTGTGGGGCCAGGCTTCGGTGGCGCTCGGTTTTTCCGAGGCACCTATGGTCTCGTTGAAGGGGTCCGATGCCGCCATGGGGGCATCTTTCTCCAGCACAGTCTCCTCTTTCGGGCTGCTCGGCGTAGTTTTTGATTCTGGCTCGAGAATCCCTGTGCCCCCCTGCATCAAGGGGGAGCCGGCAGGCGGGGAGATGAGGCCGATTTTACCCAGCGACTCGATAAAGCCCTGGATAAGCACCCGGGTTTCGGACTGTTTGGCCATGGCAAAGGAGTAGAGCACCACAAACAGGGCGAACAGCAGGGTCATGAAGTCGGCATAGGAGACCAGCCAGCGTTCATGGTTCTCCGGTGCTTCAGCCTTTTTCTTTTTGGCCACCGTGACCTCCCAGATAAGGTTCGAGGGTAACTTGCAGGCGCGCTTGGGATTCGCCATCCACGATGCAGAGAATGCCGGTCAGGGTCATCTCCTTGTAGTGGCGGATCTGGTGGGCAAACCCTTTGTAGCGGTTGCCGAACGGCAAGAAGATCAGGTTGGCGGCGGATACCCCGTAGATGGTGGCGATAAAGGCCACCGCGATGGCGCCGCCCAGCTTGTCGGGGGCATCCAGCAGACCCATGGCGTGGATCAGGCCAAATACCGCCCCGACAATCCCCATGGTCGGGCAGTAGCCGCCCATGGCTTCATAGAATTTGACCGTCTGTTCGAGATCTTCCTGTTCAAATTCGATCTCGTTCTCCAGCACCTCGTGGATTTTGGCCTTCTCGTAGCCATCGACCATCATCTGCACCCCTTTCTTCAGGAAGGGATCCTTGATCTCCTCGATCATCCCTTCCAGCGCCAGCATACCGCTGCGGCGGGCGTTGCCTGCCAGGGTCTCCAGCAACTGTGCCTGTTCCAGCAGGTCGAGTTTGAGGGGAGAGAGCAGCCATTTGAAACGCCTCATGGTGCTGCCGACGACGGAGAAAGGGAACTGGGTCAGAGCAGCACCTATGGTGCCACCTATCACGATAAGAAATGCGGGCAGATCGAGCAGTGCACTGGGATGACCACCCTCGATCATGTTGCCGCCAAGGATGGCGATCAACGCCAGTACCAAGCCAATCAAGCTCATCTTTTACACGTCCCTGCATGTTGATAATGGCTAGTGTAGCTACTTAAGTATCAGTTTTTCAAAATGAAATCCAATCACTGAGCAATTAATGGGCGCTGGGTAACTTCCATAAAAGAAGGCGTGTTGCGGTCATAAGATGGTCTTGCAATCACCAGGTTTCCCCAGTTGTGACAGGAAGGAACGCTTGTCGGGTGGGGCAATCACAAAAGCAAGGTAGGGGGCGGGAGCTGGCAATACGAAAAGCAGTGATGTTCCATCAGTGCTTTGCAAACCGGGGGATGAGTGCGTGGATGATCTGCCAGGGCGGGATCGCACTTTGTTAATGAAATTTGAACAGGCAGATCGTCTGTGATCTAATCGCGTCTCCATGCAGGAGGCACGCGCTATGACGTTGATTGAACACCTTACCCTTGTCGAAGAAACTCGCTCTGAGATCAATCGTAAACATAACCTGGTTGATGTCATGTTCCTTGTCATCAGTGCCATCATGAGTGGTGCCGAGGGCTGGAATGACATCGAAACCTATGGCGATTCAAAGATCGATTGGCTCCGTCAGCATCGCCCCTTTGCCAACGGCATCCCGCGGCGTCACACGGTTGCCCGCATTCTGCGCTGCATTGTCATCGATACCTTGCTTGAAGCGTTGCTGTGCTGGGTCAATGAACAGCGCACTCATCAGGGCAAACCCATCATTGCCTTTGATGGCAAGGTGTTACGCGGCTCCTTTCGGGGAAATGCCAAGGATGCGCTTCAGTTGGTCACGGCTTACGATACCGAAAATGGGCTGGTGTTAAGCCAGAAAGCAACCCCTAACAAGAAGGGGGAAATCGAAACCGTCAAAGATATGCTGGACATTCTTGAGCTAAAAGGAGCCGTTGTCACACTCGATGCGTTGCATTGTCAGCGTGAGACACTGGAGAAAATCAGCGAGAAGAAGGCTCATGTAGTGGTACAGGTCAAGAATAATCAACCGAAGCTGTATCAAGCGGTTCAATCGCAATTCCAGTCACTGTTTGACGCCCAGAAAGAGAAGATTGTCGTCGAGCACAAAGAGAGTGGACATGGCCGCCAGGAAGAGCGTTATGTGTTTCAATTAAAAGCCAAATTACCGCCAGAGTTGACGGAGAAATGGCCGACAATCCGCAGCATCATTGCCGTTGAGCGTCACCGCAGCGCCAACGGAAAAGGAACGGTAGATACCTCTTACTATGTCAGCTCGTTATCCCCCAAGCACAAGCTGCTAGGGCACTATATACGGCAGCACTGGCGGATAGAGAACAGCCAGCATTACATTCTTGATGTGGTGTTCAACGAGGATGCTTCCAGGATAGCGATGGAGGATGCGGTCGAGAATATGGCGCTATTCCGGCGGTTCGTATTGAATATCGTAAAACAGAGCAATTGTGGTGCTC